>NZ_JBALSS010000013.1:53081-127941 GCF_036967045.1 Bacillus sp. JJ1609
GCTTGCGCTTTTCTTATTAGATTGTTAGATTCACAGTTTACTCACTTTTCAACACATTAAAGTATCTGGCATCGGGATGGGAGAAGACAATGGCAGTAACCGAAGCTTCTGGTTCCATCATACAGCCTTCAGTCAAGTGAATGCCTATTTCCTCTGGTTTTAGCAGGTTAAACAATTTCTTCTGGTCTTCGAGGTCTGGACAGGCTGGATACCCGAACGAGAAGCGCTGGCCCTGGTACTTGGCGGCAAAGCGATCCTTCATTGTCATGTTCGGCGTATCTGGAAAACCCCATACATCTCGCATTTGGCGGTGGATGAGCTCGGCAAATCCTTCCGCAGACTCAAGTGCCAGTGCCTGAAGAGCATGGCTTTCAAGGAAACGACCCTCATTTTTTAACTGATCGGCAGCCTGGCGTATTCCTGAACCGGCAGTCACCGCGAACATCCCGACATAATCCATTTCACCGTCACTCACTGGTCTTGCATAATCTGCAAGGCATAATCCAGGTGAGACCTCCTGGCGCGGAAACTCAAAGGTTTGGAGTATCTTTCCGGGTTCATCAGCGTCAAAAATATAGAGCTTATTTCCATCCGATTGAGCGGGGAAGAACTGATAAACAGCAGCCGGTTTAATCCATTCTTTTAATTTAGCTTCTGATAAAAGTGATTGGACAACATCATGGATTTTTAGCGCCTTTTCATCTTTTTCCTTAAGTAATACTTCCACCTTCCCCTTCAAACCAAGGTGATGGCCAATGAGCATTTGCTGATTGATATACGGTTCTATATGTGAAAGAGAGTAGGATTTCAACAAATGCCTTTTAGTATCCTTCGGAATATAAACTGGTGCAGCCGCGACTGCTTTAGGACGATCCAAAACAGCTGTTGTAGCGCTTTTTTCACGAGTAAAAGCTGGTTTTAGCAGGGCAGCCTCCTGTTTTTCCTTTTGTTCTGTCATGAACCTTTCGTAGCCGTCAGGTTCCCTGAGCTGATTGGCAAGGGATAAACCGTTCATTGCATCCTTAGCGTACAATACGAGACCGTCATATTCCTTGGCAATTTTCGTATCGGTAAACTTTCTAGACAGTGCGGCTCCGCCAACTAAAATAGGGACGTTAATTCCCGCTTGCTTCATATCATGTGCTGTCAGGACCATTTGCTGGGCTGACTTGACAAGCAGTCCTGAAAGGCCGACGATATCAGGCTTTTCTTTTTTTATTGCTTCCACCAGGACTGTCGGTGCAACCTTGATCCCAAGGTCAACAACCTCGTAGCCATTATTGCTGAGGATAATATCAACCAGGTTCTTGCCAATATCATGCACATCGCCTTTAACTGTGGCCAAAAGCACCTTGCCTTTTGTGGAAGCAGATTCATTCTTTTCCATATACGGTTCCAGATGGGAGACGGCAGCCTTCATGACTTCCGCACTCTGCAGTACCTCAGCTACGATCAATTGATTGTCATTGAACAGCCTGCCGACTTCCTTCATCCCATCCATTAATGGTCCATTAATGATAGCAAGTGGGGCAGGGTAGGCGGAGAGCGCGGCATCCAAGTCTGGAACCAGGCCTTCTTTTGTTCCTTCAATAATATAGTAAGCTAGTCTCTCTTCAAGTGTCATATCGGGAAGCGTGCTTTTTGATTCCTTCTTTTTATCCCGATAGAAATCTGTAAACTCAGCCAGGGATTGATCTGTCGTGTTGAATAATAACTCCTCTGCCATTTTAACTTCTTCAGGGCTGATCGAAGCGAAGCGTTCGAGCTTTTCTGTATTTACTATGGCATAATCTAGGCCGGCCTGGGTGCAGCGGTATAGAAACACAGAATTTAATACTTCCCGGCCAACAGGAGGGAGGCCGAAGGAAACATTGCTTATTCCCAGAATGGTTTGAGTTTCAGGCAAAGCTTCTTTGATCATCCTGATTCCATCAACTGTTGCTTTGGCAGACCCAATATACTGCTCATCCCCGGTTCCTACGGGGAAAACAAGTGGATCAAATATTAAATCTTGGGGTGGAACTTTATATTTATTCACTAGTAAATCGTAAGAACGCTTTGCGATCTCCAGCTTTCTTTCAGCTGTGACACCCATGCCTATTTCATCAATCGTTCCAACTACGACCGCTGCACCGTATTGATGAATCAGGCGCGCTACTGATTCAAAGCGCTCCTCACCGTCTTCTAGATTAATAGAATTAATGATCGCTTTTCCTTGTGAATAGGTAAGGGCTTTTTCGATTACATTGTCATCAGTCGAATCAATGACCAGCGGGACTTTTACCTTTTTAACCACTTCCTGGATAAAATCCTCCATATCCTGAAGCTCATCTCTGTCAGGATCTGCAAGGCAAATATCGATGACATGCGCACCATTCTTGACCTGTGCTCTGGCGACTTCCGCTGCTTCTTCGATTTTCCCTTCTGATATAAGGCGCTTAAATTTCCGTGAACCAATTACATTTGTTCGTTCACCGACCATGATGGGCCTTAAGGTTGGGTCGTCGTAAATGAATGGCTCGATACCAGAGACCATATGATTAGGATTCGCCCCTGTTTGGCGTGGCTGCCGTTCCTGCATTTTTTCCGCAATCGCTTTTATATGAGCAGGGGTTGTGCCGCAGCAGCCGCCGACAATATTAATCCATCCTTCTCCGGCAAAATCAGATAGCTTATGTGCGAGCGTTTCCGGTGTCTCATGATATTGTCCTTCTTCATCAGGCAGGCCTGCATTCGGGTAGCAGCTGACCGCTGAAGAAGAAAGGGCAGAAAGGGAACGAAGGTGTTCCTGCATGAATTCAGGTCCGGTTGCGCAATTTAATCCGATTGCAATTGGATTCATATGCTGTACCGATATATAAAAAGCCTCAATTGATTGGCCGGCAAGCGTTGTACCCATCGGTTCAATTGTTGCAGAAATCATGATGGGCAATTCTTTTCCTCTTTGTTTGAATGCTCTCTGAATACCTGAATATGCAGCTTTTACATTTAGCAGGTCCTGGCTTGTTTCTAACAGCAGTAAATCTACATTGCCATCAATCAGACCTAGTGCCTGTTCTTCGTAAGAGCTGGACATCTCAGCAAATGATGACCCACCTGTAACACTTAGTGTTTTCGTTGTTGGGCCCATAGATCCAGCAACGAATCTTGGTCTCGAAGGCGAGGATACCTCATCAGCTGCTTTCCGTGCGAGAAGTGCGGAAGCCTTGTTGATTTCATAAGCTTTGTCACCTAATCCATATTCATCAAGGACTAGACTTGTGGCTCCGAATGTATTGGTCTCAACAATATCGGCACCGGCTTCGTAGTATTCCCGATGAATGTTCTCGATTACTTTCGGGGCAGTAAGGTTAAGGATTTCATTACATCCATCAAATTCTTCGCCGCCAAAATCTTCAGGAGTGAGATTTGCCTGCTGGAGCATCGTGCCCATCGCGCCGTCCATGATCAGGATTTTTTTCTTCAGCTGTTCAGTTAACGTAGTTGACATTCTGTTTCCTCCTCAGTAGAAGGCTGCTGTATTCGTTGGCGTATTGTGATAATTCAACGCTCATCTCATAGTTCATAAAAGGGGTGATTAAGTAGATTCCGTTAAAAAGTTCTGCTGCAGCCTCAATCAGACCTTTTGTAATCGCAATGCCTTCCTTTTTGGACTGGAGAGGCTCATTATTAAATTTCGCCATAGTATCAAGGATTTCCTGTGAAATTTTTATGCCTGGCACTTCGTTGTGAAGGAATTCAGCATTCCTGCTGCTCGTCAGCGGCATTAGGCCAATATAAATTGGGACATCCAGATGCTTCGTTGCTTCGTAGGTTTCCAAAAGCAATTTTTCAGAGTAGATCGGTTGAGTAATGAAGTAATCTGCACCACAATGGATTTTTTTCTCCATTCTTAGTACAGCTTTTTCCAATGAGCGGACATTTGGATTAAACGCAGCCCCGACCGAAAAAGCTCCTTTTTGTCCAAGATCCTTACCTGAATAAGAGAGCCCAGAATTAAACTGTTTAATCATCTCAATCAGCTCAAAGGAGGATAAATCAAATACTGATGAGGCACCCGGAAAGTCACCAACACGTGCAGGATCGCCTGTGATGGCAAGCACGTCATGCAAACCGAGTGTATGCAGTCCCATCAGATGGGATTGAAGTCCAATAATATTACGATCCCGGCAGGTCAAATGCACAAGCGGACGCAAGCCGATATTTTCCTTAACCATGTGGCCAATGGCTGAATTCGAAATTCTTGGAGAAGCCAGCGAATTATCTGCGAGCGTCAAGGCATCTATGCCTGTTTCTTTTAAAGCCCTGGCTCCTTCGAAAAATCTTGTTGTATCCAGTTTGCGTGGTGAATCAAGCTCGACGATCACAGAGGGCCGTTCCTTCACTATTTGATGAAGTGGGGGAGTGGCTCTTATTATATCAGCTGATTTAACTTCAACCCTGGCTGTTTTTTTTACTACTACTCTCTTATCTGCAAGTGGCTTCAAACCTCTTAATTCCTCTGAAATAGCCCTGATATGTTCAGGGGTTGTACCGCAGCAGCCCCCAATTAGGCGAACACCTTGCTCGCGGAAGCTATGGGCTGACTTTCGGAAATAATCAGGGTTCCCCTCATAGTGGAATTGGCCATCAGTATAGGCTGGCAGGCCGGCATTAGGATAAGCAGAAAGGTATGCCTTTTTTGGCAGCTCTACCTGCTCCAGGCTGGCAATCATATGATGAGGGCCGAGCCTGCAGTTCAGGCCAACAATGTCTGCGCCTAGTGTTTCTAAACAATTAAATACATCCTGAAGAGGAGTCTGGTCCTGCATGATGCCTATTTCCTGAAGTGAAACCTGGGCGATGATCGGAAGGTCTGTTTCTTTGCGGGCAATCGCGAGCACCGTTTCGATTTCTTCCATATCATAAAAGGTTTCAAGCAGGATCCCGTCGACGCCCTCGAGAAGCAGACAATAAAGCTGCTCTCTGAAGCTTCTTTTGATTTCCTCAATTGGAATGGCAGAAGGTCTTATTCCCCGGTTCCCGCCAATCGTGCCCAAAACATACGCTTTTTTGTCCGCTGCCTTGCGGGCAAGCTTGACAGCCGCACAGTTGATTTCTTTAACTTGATCCTCGAGGCCATATCTTTCAAGTTTTATATAATTTGCTGCGTACGTATTTGTCTGGATTAAATTTGCACCTGCATCCATGTACGCCTTATGGATACGAACTATATCCTCGGGATGAGAAATATTCAATTCTTCAATACAGGTTCCTGCACCGTAAGAATAGAGAAGGGTGCCAATTGCTCCATCCGCTATTAAAATTTCATTTTCTAACCGTTTCAGGAAGCTCATTTTACTGCCTCCTTGTGTGGTGTTTCTTTGGTAACACATATTAATGCCTGCTCGAAGTCCTTGATCAGATCATCCGCATTTTCAAGTCCAACCGATAGCCGCAGCAGGCCGTCACTGATTCCGCGTTTTTTTCGTTCATCCTCCGGCATGGCTGCATGAGACATTTTTGCAGGGTAGGAGATGATCGATTCGACTGCTCCAAGACTGACCGCAAACACTGGCAGCTTTAGATTTTCTATGAATCTCTTTAATTGCTCCACATTCTCAAGCTCAAAAGAGAGCACTGCACCTGGACCATCAGCCTGATGGCGTTGTACGTTATACTGAGGATGCTCAGATAGACCAGGATAATACACGTTTTTAATAGAAGGTTCATTTTTAAGGAAATGAGCAATCTTAACCGCACTGTCCTGTGACTGGTTCATCCTCACTGATAATGTTTTAATGCCTCTCATTACCAGCCAGGCATCCTGTACTCCCAGGATTGCACCAAACGAGTTTTGCAGGGAATAAAGCTTATTTCCGAGATCATTATTTTTAACAACAGCTAGACCGGCAACGGTATCACTGTGTCCTGACAAGAATTTCGTTGCGCTGTGGAGGACAAGATCCGCTCCAAGCTCCAGTGGTCTTTGTAAATAGGGAGTCATGAAGGTATTGTCGACAAATGTATAAACTCCATGCTTCTTTGCAATTTTGCTAATCGCTTGAATGTCAGTAACCTTAAGCAAAGGATTCGATGGTGTTTCTACATATAGTAATTTCGTATTGGGCTTGACCGCTTTTTCTACTGCATCAAGATCTGTCATATCAACAAATGTATGTTCAATGCCAAAACGGTTGAGTACCTGTGTCACCATCCGGTAGCTTCCGCCATAAACATCCTCCGTCACTACAATATGGTCCCCCTGGGAAAAGAGGAGAAAAGCCGTCGATATGGCTGCCATACCAGAAGAGAAGGCAAAACCTCGAGTCCCGCCTTCGAGTTCAGCAATGATCTCTTCAAGTGCTTCCCTGGTGGGATTTAGACTCCTGCTGTAATCGTACTTCCCAAAATGGTCTACAGAATGCTGGTGAAAGGTGGAGGCATGCTGGATTGGAACGCTGACTCCTCCGGTAGCTGGGTCTACTTTATGCTTATTATGAAGGAGTCTTGTATCAAAGGTGTAACAGTCGCTCATACTTTTGCCTCCTGTTCAGCTCTTTTAAAAGCATTTTCTAAATCAGCCAGTAAATCTTCAGCATTCTCAATACCCACCGAGAAGCGAAGCAGACGATCGCAAACTCCGATTTTTTCACGAATTTCAGCAGGAATGTCTGCGTGGGTCTGTGTAGCAGGGTAGGTGATAAAGCTCTCAACACCCCCAAGACTTTCTGCAAAGGTGATGGTGGACAAGCTTTGTAAAAACGGATTCACCATCGAAGAGGATTTCACCCTGAAAGAAATCATCCCGCCCCTGCCAGGATAAAGGACATCTGTGACGGCATCATGTTCCTTTAAATAATCCACCAGATGAATTGCGTTTCGTTCATGACGCTCCATCCTTAATGACAAGGTCTTCATCCCCCGAATAAGAAGCCATGAATCAAAGGGACTAAGCACAGCGCCGCCTCCATTGTGATGAAGGAATAGAGAATCACACAATGACTTTCCTTTGGCAACAATCAATCCCGCCAATACATCATTGTGACCCCCAAGATACTTAGTGGCACTATGGATAACGATATCTGCTCCAAGGGTGATCGGTTTTTGCAGCAGGGGAGTATAAAACGTATTGTCGACAATCAACAACAGCCCATTCGTCTTTGCGATGTCTGCGATTGCCTCGATGTCTGCCTGCTCCATCAGAGGATTTGTCGGTGTCTCTACAAAAAGAGCCTTCGTTTTCGGAGTGATTGCTGAGGCGACTTCATCCAAATCAGCCATATCGGCATATGTACAATTTAATCCCCATTTTTTGAAGCCTTGCTCCAGAAGTCGATAGGTTCCGCCATATAAATCCTTCGATACGACCCACTCATCACCATTCTGAAATAGGGAAAGGATCGTCCAGATAGCAGCCATGCCTGAGCTGCAGGCAAACCCGCGGTCACCTTCTTCAAGGTCTGCAATTGCTTTTTCAAGAATTTCCCGGGTAGGGTTTCCTGTGCGGACATAGTCATATCCGCTCGACTGACCGATTCCTTCATGACGGTAGGCTGTCGTTAAATAAATAGGGGGATTGACTGCACCAGTCGCAGTTTCACTCCTGTTGCCAAGCTGTGCTAATTTCGTTTCGATTTTTACCAATAAACTCACTCCTGATGTTTTTAGTCTTTTAGATAAAATAAAAAAGCCTTCTATAAGAAGAAGACTTTGATAATTACGAGTCATTCTCCTTATCTGCCAAGTTTTAAAAAACTTGCTGGAATTAGCACCTTTTCAACAAAAAGTTGATGGTTGCTGAAGCTTCATAGGGCCAGGACCCTCTGCTTCTCTGGATAAGAAATTATAGAATTATTAAATTTCTCTAAATATTACAACCTTTTATAACTGCTGTCAACAGTTAATTAAAGCGCTAAAGTGATTGAGTGTATTAACCGTTTAGGTTTTTTAATAATCAATTAAGAGAGAAGCGGAACCGCTAAGACTGGAATTATGATTAAAAAATAATTAATTGTCGTTCGAAAATAACTACTCATATCGTTGACAAGTAACTAATAAAAGCGATTGGGGCCTAAAAATGCTAATAGGATAAAAACAGGTCACCAATGAAGTCCATTGGCGCCCAAAAAAGCACGGTAGGGGATAAACAGGTAACCAATAAAGGCTTTTGATGTGAAGATAGTGATCCAGAATAAAAAGGGGTTGCCAAAAAGAGAAATTACCGCCAGAAGATGTCTGCAATCAAACCTATAATCTAGTAAAATGAAAAAACTGACTCAAGAAGTTCCTAAACTTCTTAAGTCAGTCTCTAAAAATGAAACTCTATTAATTTACACCAACTGCGTCAAATGCTTTGTTAACAGAAGTTACTTCTGCAGATGAAGCACCATAAAGATCTGTGGCAGCCTGTACAAGTCCAGCTCTTGCCTGGCTGAAGTTTGTTGAAGATGTGAAGTATACTGTGTTAGCACGATAGAAGATTGCTCCCAGTTTATCAGTGCCAACTCCCTGTACTGTCACACCATAATGTGTTCCGCCTTGACTTAGAAGGTAAGCAGCCTTGTTGATGATTCCGCTGTTTGTATGAACGCCGCCATTATCGGATGTACCAGTATAACGCTTGGAATAGTGGTCAGGATCACCATATTTAGTTGGGTCGCTCATTGAACGAAGAGCATCTCCAGCTGTATTAGGTGTGTAGATATCCTCGCCAATTTCAAAATCCGGATTGTTATTGGTATGGAATTCAAGTATTGTGCCAAAGATATCAGAAATCGCTTCATTTAAAGCGCCAGATTCATACTGGTAAACAAGATCGGAACTGAAATCTGTTACAGCATGTGTCAATTCGTGTGCTACAACATCAAGACCGCCTGAAAGTGGGACGAAAGTGGTTCCGTCTCCATCACCATAAACCATTTGAGCGCCATTCCAGAAAGCATTATTATAATTTCTGCTGTAGTGTACAGAAGATTTCAAAGCTGCTCCTTTATTGTCATAGGAATTGCGGTTAAACACATTTTTATAATAATCATATGTTTTGCCTGCGTAGAAGTGGGCATCAACGGCAGCACCATCATATTTCACATTAAGATTGTTATCCGCATCCATCCATAAAGAGCCAGGAGTTGTTTGACGATTTTTTGCGTCATACGTTAATACACCTGAACCGCGAGTGTTGTCCTGTAGATAATAAGCACCATTAGAAAGTAAAGTATTCAACGTTTTAGTATCACCTAGAACTCCGACTCCAGAACCGACTGTGTTCGAGCCTGTCAAAGAAGGATCCGTTTTGCCGGCAGTGTCGATTGCATTATATTTATTGATGATTTCACCTGTCTCAGCATTGATAAAATATTGATAGTTTCCTGGTTCAGGGCTTAAGAAATTTAGTGTTACATGATATGCATAAACAGCTTGATCAGCAGTAGGGTAGACTACTAATTCAGCAGTTGGATCTTGCTCATAAACCGGCTGGAAGCCTAAATCATCTACAGCCAATTCAACTGCCTGCTGCTCAGACTTTTTGTTTGCTTTTTTAACAAGCTTGCTGCTTAGCTCTTTGCTTAAAGTCCCACTGAATACTTGAAGTACGCCATTTCCGTCAACTTTGGCAACCTGTGTTGCTCCCCATACTGTCACGCCATTATATACTTGCTGCAGGCGAACCACATCTCCGCCCAGCTTGTCAGCTTCCTGTGATTTTACAATGAAACTATCTGCAGATCCTAGGTTATATTTTCCCTTGGAGTTCTTGAGATAATCAAGCACTACATCTTTGGCAGCCTTTGCTGAAGGATTTGTCAGTTTACCGGCAACGAATTCCGGTGAACCCTGGCTTTTCGTGTATTTGTTTGATTGAGAATCTGGTGATGCAGCTGCAAAACCGGTTGCACTTACCAAACCACTTAGTGCTAGGCTTGCTGAAAGACTTAGTGCTACGACATTCTTCTTCAAATAAATTCCTCCTAAAAATGTATGATGATAGACTCTAACTAATAAAAATTAGTAGAGTAACATATTTATACTTTAATTATCAGAACATTTCAACTAATATCTCTAATTTTGTCGAATCGATAGGTTGGGAAATTTTTTGGTCAGGAATAGTGTATTGAAATCTGCTAAATCGAATCCCGTTTATTAGCTATGATTGCTGACTTTTAAAGGAAATTGATAAGTTTTAAAACTGTAGTCAGGGATGGTGAAAAAGATAACAAGTAAAATTTTTTTTTTTTACAAGCCTTTCCATTCAAATTCCTTTTTTATAGCACACTTATGACCATGGAAAAAAACAGGCATTGTTGCAGGATACAATTACTTAAAATGATTTGATATAGTAGTAAAGGAAAAAGGGAGGATCATCAATGAAAAGGATAAAATATTATATATTTGCGACATTCATCATCCTAGCATATTTGTTTTTGCCTGGAATGGCATCAGCCCATAATGGCGGGCTTGATGAGCTTGGTGGGCATTTTCGCAGTGCGGATTGTGTCTATCTGCTCCATGAGCCAACCAAGATCGCTAAAAGTGCATCAAATATGGAGGACTTAATCAAGTTAATCAAGCAGTACAACAGTAATGCTTGTGCCCAAGATTTAAATGAAAGTAAAGTAGAACTTGATGGATATATTTTTCCAAAAGCAGGGAATACAGTACATAACTCTGAACAGAATGCCAGCAATTCCACAGCCTCACCATCGAAAGGAATACCCCAGCTCGGAAAAACATATGCTGCTAAACTAGTGGATTGTATTGATGGGGATACAGCAGTATTTAACGTTAACGGAAAAGAATATAAAACTCGTTTTTTGTATATCGACTCACCTGAGAGTACAACCTCATTAGAACCGTTTGGACCAGAGGCTGCTGAGTTTACATGTTCATTTTTGAAGCAAGGCAAAATCACACTTGAAACTGATGGCCGTAATTTGTTTGATAAGTACGGTCGTCTGCTGGCTTGGGTATGGGTAGGGGACAAGCTTCACCAGGAAGAAATTACAAAGGCTGGATTGGTCGAGGATTTCTACGACTATGGAAACTACAAATATGAAAATCGCATATGGGCGGCCATGGATTACGCCAAGTCAAATCACAAAGGTCTGTATGCTTCATCTAAACCGCGGAAAGAAGAGAATCAGTATGATCAGCCTGACGATCAAACGATGAAGAATCCGGAGCAATCTGAAAAAGAAGCTAAAAAGACTGAAGAGAAAGGTGATGAAAAAGAAGGCAAAGGCAAATCAGTGCAAACATCAGAAGGATCTGAATCTGAAGAAAAAGGACTTAGAGGCTGGGGCTTCCTTGCAGTACTAATGATTGCTCTGCTCTTTTACTTCATCAGGAAGGGGCGCTAGGGTCCAATGACGAGAATCAAGAATGGTTTAAAATCATGCCATGTCTTCTATATGCCCCTTATAAAATTTTATCTTTCTTCGACGGATTCGTGAAATGATTATTCTAATTATTGCTAAAAAAAGTGATAATAAAACAATCATTTGTATACCACAGCTAAAGGCTGTGGTATTTTATTATTAAAAACTGATTTCGGAATATTAAAAAATTTTTATGCTTGCTGGAGGAAAATACCGTGTTGGAGAAAAAAATTAAATTGAAGAATTCAATCTCCTTGAATGTTAGTTATACAGAAGTAACCAATGAAAAACCCTACTTGCTATTACTTCATTTCAGCGGGGGAACATCTGCTATTTGGAATGGAGTTGTACCACACCTTCAAGAAGACTTTAATCTGATAATCCCTGATTTGCGGGGGCATGGGAAATCAGATAGACCAGTTTCAGGCTACCATATTGATGATTTGGCAGGGGACCTTCATCTTTTATTAATGGAATTTAAAGTTACTCGGTGTCATGTCGTCGGCAGTTCAATGGGTGCAGAAGTCGGCTTAAGCCTTGCTGCCACACATCCACAATTAATAGAATCGCTTGTATGTGAGGGAGCTTTAACAAATGAATTTGGAGAATATGGTTTGATGGATGGTAATGATTTTGAAATTAAGCAAGAAAAGGAGAGGCTGCGAAGTCAACTGACAGAAAGGAAGGAAATTGTCTTTCCAAACAGAGAAGAATTTGTACATCATTATAAGAATCCATTGGAAAAACAAGGGCTTTGGAATGATTATTTTCATATTTTTATAGAGAGCTGTATGGAAGAAACAAGTGATGGCCGTTTTGTCCATTTCTATAAAAATTATGTCAGGAATGAATATATGGATAGCTATTGGGACATGATGTTCGAGAAATATTACAAGCAAATCTTCTGTCCTGTCTTATTTATGCCAAGCGAAGCTGATTGGAGCAATTCAAAGATAAAGCAGAATCTCCACTACTTTTCCGGTTTTCTGGAGTCATTCGAAATAACGCTTTTAGATCAATCTTTGCATGCTTACGTGTGGATGCAAATGCCAGAAAAAGCTGCTGCAACCGTTAAAGAATTCTTGGAGAAACAGCTGCAAAAGGTTTAATAAATAACTAGGATGGCGAAACTCGCCATCCTATTTTAATGTGATAAGTTAGTATAAAATTCACTTCAAGAATTGGCCAGCTCCAGCGCTTGTCGGGGCTGACCAAGGCGCTTGCGCTTTTCTTATGGAATGACAACTCTTAACAACTTAACAAATTCATCAGGGTCGTTCACCTGGTAAAGTACTTTTTCATGATTAAATACTGCATAATATGGAAGGGTAGTAATCTCCAATTCAGGGAACATCGCTTGAGCATCCTCTACACTTCTTGCTGTCCTTGATTGAGCTTTGTGAATATAGCGGTTTTTCACCTTTTCAAGGGACCAATTATCCTGCTGCTGGCTATCATCGTGGATCTCTAATACTGCTAATTTGCCTTTTTCCTCAGCAAGCTGATGCTGATAAGAAATCGTTTTTTCTATTATTAAGGGAAATGTATAATGAAATTCTTGATTTCCAAAGCTTGCACGTATAATGACTGTCTGTTTACCGGGAATATTATTAAAGGTGTATTGGTTATTCATCAGACTGTTGAATTCAGACATTCCTTGTTCTAAATCATAATTGGCCTGAAATACTGCTATTTCAGCACGAGCTGGTTCCTCAGAAAAAGAAATGTCAAGTGTACTGAAAGGCTTGACTGTAAGCGACTGTATATCACGGAACATTATTGGCGGTTCGTTTTGGTCGATAATACTACCAGTCCCTTGATCAATCCAATCATAAATACCTGCTTTGTACTCAACAGGTTCTCCAGCAATTAGAAGCTGCACGTCAGGAGCCTTTGCAAAAGTGGTTGATCCCCCCCTAGTTTTTCCTTCTTCAGCTGTCTGAAACCAGTCATGTGAAACAGCTATTAAAACAGCTATTATAACGAATACATAAGGAAGCCATTTATTTTTCATTCTTGTTATTCTCCAATCTCTAAAAGCTTTGCTATTTCTTTTTTGTATAGTGGTTTTTCAAGGTAATTTAAACTATCGGTGTATCTACTTTAGGATGAAGTTTATTCAATCTACTGAGACTAACAGAACAGCTCATACCCCTAACAAAACTAGGTACTCCATAATTAACTGTTTCTTCCAATATAAATGAACAAAAGTCAATTGAATAGATATACCTTGTTTGAAAAGGGAATTTGATTGCGCTTGCAACCGGATTATATTAGTATCGTACTGAATACATTTGGTGGTGTTGCAGTGGAAATTACAAAACATTTACTTCTGAATCTGTCGCTTTTAATTGTACTGCTGTTTTTCACACAGCTGGTTATTGAGAGTCAGGCGAATGAAAAAAACAGGCTTGGCTTGCAAATACTTTATTTTATCTTATCGATTTTAATTTGTTTTATTTTCTCATTTGAAACACGCGACGGTATACGCTTTGATCTTCGACAGGTGCCTATGATCCTCGGAAGCCTATATACAGGACAAGGATTTTTGCTTGCTGGTGTGACCATACTCATGCGTGGATTCATGGGAATCAATGATGGTTTTTGGGCTTCTGCGGGAGTTTTTATCGTTCTTGCATTCGTACTTACGTGGATTAGCAGTTGGTTTTCACGCCTTTCGCTCAATCAACGGGTAGGCGTTTCCATACTGGCCACAGTCATAACTTCGTTAGTGCTGATGCAATTAATCGGTATTGTCACGGAACCAATCACACATCCGGAGGCATGGATCAGTTTCCTTGTGATTCCTGCTATAACTACAGGACTTATAAGTTACTCAATTGAAACGATTCGACAATCCTTCCTGATCCGTCAAAAGCTGGCGAAAGCAGACAAAATAGAGGTAGTAAGCCATCTTAGCGCAGCGATTTCACATGAAATCCGGAATCCATTGACAACGGTAAAGGGTTTTCTTCAGCTGCTTGGCGAACAATCCTATCCAGAAGAAAAGAAACAGGAATTCATAAAGATAGCTGTTGATGAGCTTAATCGAGCAGAACAGGTAATTAATGATTATTTAACTTTTGCCCGTCCTGCTTTTGAAAAAGTTGAAGACATCGACGTGGAAAAAGAGTTAAATCATGTATTGAATGTGCTGAAGCCTCTCGCTTATTTGAATGATATAAAGATCAAACGTAAGTATACATCTGGTTTGGTTATATCTGGAGATCGTTCGAAATTCCAACAGGGCTTCATCAATCTCATTAAGAATGGTTTTGAAGCAATGCCTGATGGTGGCGAACTCACAGTACAAACCTTCCTTACGGGGCATACAGCCCATATCTTTATATCAGATAATGGAATCGGGATGAATGAGGAACAAATTAACCGACTTGGCGAGCCTTACTATACCACAAAAGGACAGCAGGGGACCGGGCTTGGTATGATGGTCACTTTCAGTATCTTCCGAGCGATGAAGGGTAAAGTAGAAGTAAAGAGCCAGGTGGGAAAGGGCACGACATTCCATATGAAATTTTCTATCCAGTCCGAAAAGTAAGAGGAATCCTTCTGCACAGGCAGGAGGATTCTTTTTAAAATACTTTAGGAAGATGTTGTTTATTAATATACCTTTAATTGGTGCAGAAGAGAAATGACTCCTTGGAAAAGATCATCTTCCATGTGATCGACCGCAGCGTAATTAAAAATGAACAAGTATAATAGATACCAGTCTGGACCTGCTATTTTGCTTACATATGACACGAAAAAGCGGATTGACAAGTTTCTCTTTTCTTGACATTTATATCCAATATTGCTATATTTATAGTAGCACTTTGCACGTGTTAGGCATTATGCAATTTGCTTGTTCTAATGTTTGAAAACGTTTGAATGAGTCAAGCAGTGAGGAACTAAACGTTGTGATTTGCTAAATTTAAATCATGGCTTGTTCAGCCGATCTAGGAGGATTTTTTTTTATGAAAAACGGTAAAGTTAAATGGTTTAATGCAGAAAAGGGTTTCGGTTTCATCGAAGCTGAAGATGGCAACGACGTTTTCGTTCACTATTCAGCAATTCAAACAGAAGGATTCAAAACATTAGAAGAAGGCCAAGAAGTATCTTTCGAAGTTGTTGAAGGTGCTCGTGGACCACAAGCTGCAAACGTTACTAAACTATAATTATCATATTAGACCTTCCAGTCCAGCCATCACAGGCTGGACTTTTTATTTTTACATAAAATTTACAATTCAATCGAAACTTTTCCAATATGTAAAACGTACCTATATCAAGACATTTTTCCAGCTAAAGGGGGAGGCATGTAATGGGGATTTTTTTAACTGTCACAGCAGGAGCTTTACTCATAGTCTCAATTGCTTTTTATAAAAAAAAGGGAAAACAAAATAAGGCATTAATGAAGGAAAATATACCTGAAAATCTTGGCTTGCTTAATGAGGTACCTACTCAAAAATTAATAAATAAACTGAATCAAGCTCTTTCATACGAATATATGAACCAGGTTAAAATCCGTTTTTTAAGTGAACATCCCGAAATAAGTGAGGACGAGTTTGAGTGGAGAATGTTTGAGTTAAAAAGGTATTTTTTACTGAATTCAATCATGAAAAATACGCCAATGTTCAGCGTGAAGGTAGACGAAATTTGGCATGAAATGCTTATGTTCACTAAGCAATATGAGGCTTTTTCAAATAAATACTTGGGAAAGATGCTGCACCATACACCAAATCTCGAACCTGAACCCGCACCCCAGGAGCGTGCCTTCTTTGATTGGGTATTTGCGCAAATATTTGAGGTTACGGAGTATACTTGGAAGGCCTGGGGCTCCTTCTTCGAATATCCACTGGATCAAACTGTCTTAAAAAATGTTTACGCATTAAGTGAGGAAGAGCTGAAACAGCGATATTTCAAAGTGGATGAAGACAATGAAGAAGTGCTAAATTATTTAATTCGCCAGCTGAAAAAGCAGCTCCTTGAATCAGAGGAAATGTACACCAAACATAAGAAGGGGAAGTTCACGCGCCCAGCCAGGTACGGTGACTTATCCCCATTAACGATGGTCATGGTGTTTTATTCATACTTTTATTTTGATGAGTACTGGCTATACGCCAAAGAATATGCCTATGCCAGCCAAGTTCAGGGTACCTCAGGCTGCAGCGCTGTATTTTGCGGGACGGGTGATAGCGTCCATGATTCACATGATGGGAAGGGCTGTTCAAGTCACAGCTGCTCCGGAAGCTGTTCATCAGGCAGCTGCTCGAGCTGCGGCGGAGGCTGCTCATGATTATAGTGTTTCAGTAATAAAATAACCTGCCTTGTTGCAGGTTATTTTTATGGTATTAGTGTAGCATCGTCATTTAGATTAAAATAACTCAAAATAAGACAATTAATCTGAACATGGATTTTAAACTCTTAGTTTAGTAATAGTTTTTTAATTACATTTTGCAGGTTTCCTGCAGTCATGATTCCGGAAAAATCCAGACCAAGCTGGACAGCTGTTTGAGCAACTTCAGGTCTGATTCCTGTCATCACCGATTGAATACCCAGAAGCTTCAATGCATCCATCAACTTGAAAATTTGGTGTGCCACCATTGTATCAACCATCACAACCCCAGATAAGTCGATGACTAAAGTATTAATACCTTCTTGTACACATTGAGTTAAGGTAGATTCCATTAAACCCCTTGCCCTTGTCGTATCGATTTCTCCAATAAGTGGAAGGAGACCTACATTGTTCGTTAAAGTTATTACTGGAGCACTGAGCTCCCTGATTAAAGTAGCCTGGGATGAAAGGCGATTCATCATGATTTCCATAAACGAAATAATAAATGTTTCAAGTACATAATCAAGTGTGTAGTTCAATTTCTTTTCCCACACGAAAACATCATCAAGAGTGATATCTAAATCAGTTTGTTTAACAAACTTCTGAATGTATTCCCAATAAACACGACGAAAAACACCTGAGTTCCACGCAACTTCCGTAAGTTGAGTCTGGGATTTGATCCTGTCTGCTGCCGTCTGGCTCGTCCAGGCGGAAATGGTTTCTTTCATCTCACTTTCTGTCTGAAAAAGTGACTTTGCAACCAGTCGGACGTAATTGGAGTTTTGTTCCTTCACCTTGTTCATAACTTCTGGAGGAGCATCTGCAGAATAGTCTGACCCTGTATTGATCTGCTGTCTCTTTAGCCAGTCCTCCGTAAAATCTGTAGCATGATGAACCAGGAATTGATATAAAGCTTCAGCTTTTGTATTCATAATTTCTCCCCAGCTTTTTCATTAATTTACTATCTACATTGTTTAAGACTTGATGAGAAAAGTCAATTTTTAATGGGTTCTTTTACATTTAGGCTCTTTTCGTATACTTTGTTGCTTTAAAAAGAACAATCTTGTAGAAAAAAAGTCTTCATTTATAAAAATAAGGAAGTACAAAACGCTTAAAAAATATTTAAGCAATTGGGCATGTTGATTAATAAACGACCAAGTTAATTATTAATACAGATATAATGAAAAGGAAAATTAAGGTAGATTTATCTGAAAAATTTTGATAGAATCAGAACAAACGTTCCGCATGGTTTCCTTTTTTTGAATGCACATTAAAAATATGAGTCTGATATAATAGTAGCATTGTAAAAATGAACTTACCGTGACTTACTATATAAATAATTTTTTGATTACAGGGGGGATTGGCATGAAATTTATCCATACTGGTGACTGGCACCTTGGAAAGCTTGTTCACGGAATGTATATGACCGATGACCAGCGCGAGGTATTGAATCAATTCGTCGAATTGGTCGCAGAGGAACAGCCGGATGCTGTGGTAATCGCAGGTGATCTTTATGACCGATCTGTTCCGCCAACTGATGCAGTTGACCTGCTTGATGAAGTACTTTTCAAAATCAATGTTCAGCTGAACACACCGATTGTGGCTATTTCAGGCAACCATGATAGTGCTGAGCGACTATCATTCGGAAGCTCATGGTATCGTCACAGCCATTTCTATCTTTCTGGGAAATTAACGAACGACTTTAAGCCGGTACATATTAACGGTGTGAACTTTTACCTCGTTCCTTATGCAGAGCCTGGCCTTGTCCGCCATTTGCTGGACGATCCTTCGATCCATTCGCATCAGGACGCCATGAAAGCAGTCATCGGCAAAATTGAGGAAAACCTAAATCCGAATGAAGCGAATGTGCTTGTTGGACATGCCTTTGTCCTTGGCGGGAATACCAGTGATTCGGAAAGAACATTATCCGTTGGCGGTTCTGGCTGTGTTACACAAGACCTGTTTGATCCTTTTTCTTTCACTGCTCTCGGCCATCTGCATAGTCCCGACGCCATCAAACATGACAAAATTAAATACTCAGGTTCTTTGTTAAAATATTCATTTTCAGAGGCGAAACAGCGTAAGTCTATTTCTATCGTGGAAATGAATGAAAAAGGCGGCTTTGAAATGCGCTACCGCAGCCTGCAGCCTAAACAGGATATGCGTGAAATTGAAGGACATCTTGACCAGCTCCTTGATCCTTCATTTTATGAAAAAGAGAATACGAACGACTATTTAAAAGTGACCTTGCATGATGACGGAGCCCTGATTGATCCAATGGGGAAGCTGCGCCATGTATTTCCTAATGTTCTGCATCTTGAAAGGAAAATAGAATCCATCGACCAAAAGCACAAGCAGAACTTTACTTCCATCAGGGAAGAAAAGAAATCGGAAGTCGAATTGTTCGAGCAATTTTATCAGGAAATGACGACTGCCGATTTTACCGAAGATAAGCGCGGTCTGATGGCTTGCGTGATTGATAAGGTGCTGAAGGAGGAGGGAGTAAAATGAAACCTCTCAAATTAACCATGCAGGCTTTTGGGCCTTATGCAGGTACTGAAACGATTGACTTCAGAGAACTTGAAAACAGGACGATGTTTGTCATTTCAGGGAAAACAGGCTCAGGCAAGACAACAATATTTGATGGTATAAGCTATGCAATCTACGGAAAAGCAAGTGGTGAGGATAGGAATGGACCCGATTTGCGTAGCCAATTTGCCATGGACGATATACTTACAGAAGTCAGCCTGGAATTTTCACTCCGCCAAAAAACATACCTGATTACGAGGTCGCCACAGCAGGAAAAGAAAAAGAAGAGCGGTGACGGCTTCACCATGTTGGGTGCTAAGGCAGAACTTTATCTGCTTGACGAGAATGGAGAACCCCAGCTGCTAGCATCGAATGTTCGAGAAGTGGATGAAAAAATCAAGGAAATCATGATTATCGACAGCAATCAGTTCCGGCAGATTCTGATGATTCCACAGGGAGAATTCCGCAAGCTTTTGACATCAGACAGCAAGGATAAGGAAGTCATCCTGCAAAGGCTTTTCCACACTGAAATTTACAAAAGAGTAGAAGAAAAACTCAAGGAAGAGGCGACGGTCCTAAAGAAATCGGTTGAGGACCAGGTTGATAAAAGAAACTCGGCTATCCGTGCCATCAAGGCTGATGAAAATGATGAGCTTAAAGAATATATTGAAGCCGGCAGTGTGAATGATGTCTTAATCATGCCGCTTTTAAAAGCAGAAATAGTAGCAATGGGCTTGAAGCTTGAAAAAATGAACATTCAGCGAGCAGAAAGACAAAGGGAACGTGATATGCAGCAACAGCGTTTATTTGAAGCTCAAACTACGGTTAAGCAGCTGGAAACCCTGGAAGATCTCCGATTGAAAAAAGAAAATTTGGAGGGACAGCAGGAAAGTTTTAAACAGAAGGAAAATGAATCAGATTTGGCTAAGAAAGCTGCACTGCTTACAACTCAGGAACAGCTTTGCCATCGTTTAAAGGCTGAATGCGATAGCCTTGCGGAACAAGCGGAGCAAATCTCCAAAAAAATAACCCTGCTTACTGATAAGCTTGCTCAAGCTGAGAAAGAACATCAAAAACAGCTTAACCGCGAACCTGAACGGAAATCAGCAGCGGAACAAATGAACAAACTCGAAAATATGAAAGATGATGTACTGGCATTCGCGAGTATTGCTAAAACTGTCGAGGGATTATCTTTATCTCTTAAAGCTGCTAAGCAAGAGAGAGAGAATGGTGAATCCACTCTTAAGGCATCGGAAGAGCGTGTAAAGGTTTTGCAAGCTGAAAAAGAAACGGCAGAAAAGGCTCAACTCTCATTATTGGATAATGACCGGAAACTTGAAAAGTTCAGTCTTGAGCTAGACAAGCTTAAAAAAATGCAAGCTTATAATCATAAAGTGGATATGGCAAGTCATTCTCTTGCTCAGAAAAAGTCTGTCTATAATAACGCTAATGCCCGTTTCGAGGATGGGAAAGCAACCGTAGAAGAATTGGAGCAAAAATGGCTTCACTCTCAGGCGGCTGTACTGGCAGCGGCTCTTCACGATGGAACAGCTTGTCCAGTGTGTGGCTCTGAGCATCATCCTCAGCCAGCATCTGCAAACGACGGTTTTATACCGACAGAGGAAGACCTAAAGGCAGCCAGGGAACAGGCATCGAAGCTGGATAAGGAAAAGAGATTCGCTGAAAAAGAGTTTATTGAAGCAGAAGCGAACCTTAAATCTTTGTCCACAGCTGGCGAAGAACTGATCGCAGAAATCATAAAGCTCCGCCCAGATTTCAAAACCGACGAACTTGCTGATGTGATCTTGCAAATACAAAGTATTCAAGAGAAGCTTCAAAAAGAACAAAGTCAGCTTTCTATCAAGGTGAATTCTCTTGATAAAATAACATCTGAAATTAAGAGAATTGAAGAAGGCAAAGAGAAGCTTCTCCAGCAGTTAAAAACGTTAGAAGAAAGCTATCATCAGATGGTGATTCAATATACAGAAAAGAAGACGACATTAGAAAGAATGACAGAAACAATACCAGAAGACCTGCGATCAATTGTGGCTTATGAAAAGAAGCTTAAAGATGCAATGGACTTGCAGCAGCACCTTGAACGTCAGCTTGAACAAGCCAGGAAAAATTTTCAGGATGCGAAGGAACAGCTGGGAACAGAGAAGGCTCGTGGAGAAGATGCAGAAAAACGCCTTACAGAAAAGAATGCTGAACTTGTTTCTGAACGAGATGTTTTCAAGAATAAGATGAACGCCCAGGGATTTGATAATTATCAGCTTTACCATCAAGCGAAAAAAGATGAACGAGATATTCAAAAGCTTGATATGGATATACGTAATTATCGTGAAGAGCTTCGATCTGTTTTTGACCGATATACGGAAATGTCAAATATATTACAAGAAGTAAAAAAGCCAGATATTGAAAGTCTCCAAAAAGAATTTGCAGAGCTTAATGAGAAAATTAAACAAGCAGATGAAATCTATCAGGATCTGAATCTGAAAAAGCGTGATAATCAAGCCATTTTGGAAATGGTTGAGTCATTGAATGAGCAGATGAAGGTACTTGAAGAACGGTACAAGCTTGTAGGGCACCTTTATGAAATTTCTAAAGGACAGAACACATACCGTATTACCTTTGAGCGCTTTGTGCTGGCAGCCTTCCTGGATGATATTCTGGCTGAAGCAAATGTTAGGCTTAATAAGATGACAAGTGGACGTTATAGACTTCTGCGTAAAACAGACCGTTCTAAAGGGAACGTCCAAAGCGGTCTTGAGCTTCTTGTGCTGGATGCCTATACTGGCCAGGAACGGCATGTTAAAACACTGTCAGGCGGAGAAAGCTTTAAAGCAGCTTTATCACTGGCACTGGGCCTTGCTGATGTTGTTCAAAATTATGCTGGCGGGGTTTCACTTGAAACAATGTTCATTGATGAAGGCTTCGGTACTCTTGATCCTGAATCGTTAGATCAGGCAATTGAAGCACTCATCGATATTCAGAGCAGCGGCCGCCTTGTCGGTATCATTTCCCACGTACCGGAATTGAAGGAACGTATCGATGCACGGCTAGAGGTCATCTCTACCCAAACAGGAAGTAAAACAGAATTTCATTTAATGAATTGATTCGTCTAATACAGCATCATATTTTAAATGATGCTGTATTTCTAACGGAAGAAATACAGGCAGCAGGGAGATTGAACATGGAATTTGAAGTACAGAATTTATCATTTTATGTCGTCCAGGTTGAAGGAAAAGGTGACCAGGCTGACAAAAGATATAAACATTTCCAGACATTGAATGAAGAAGAATATGAAAATAGCTCCTTGAAGGATTTCCTTGGTGGAGAGTTTGCTAAAATTGTGAAACGGAAGGTTGAACGCCATCCAAAAACGGAAGAAGTGCCGACAAAAATAGGCTACTTCATTGTTGAAGAAGGTCATGACCTCACTTCCAATCCAAACTACAATCTTTTCCACAGAGTTCGTTTCGCGGAATCAAAGGAAGTATTCCAGAATGAAAGTGAAAAATTCGCGATCGCTTATGTTGATACGAGTGCAGTGCGCGGCGGTGTCTTTATTGTTGCCCGCGCTAAGCTTCGCAAGTTTTTTGATGATTCATTCGTATTTATTTTGAAATGTGATTTTGAACCCAAAGTTGCTTCAATTTCTGATGAGTCTACCTTGATCCGCCAGGTTGAAATGGCGATCACGACGAAAAACATGAAATCTATCCAGTATCCTTACATGCCTGAAGAAGGAATGATTCAGGATAATGAACTGAAAATCAACCAGGCTTCACATGCCCGCTATTTCGAGGATTTCCTGAAATACGTTGAGTATGGACAGTCGATGCCAGAAATCGTGAAGACTCAAGTAATTGAAATGGTAAGAGGGCACATGGAAGAAACCTTCGAACCAGAAAGTGAAGAACGAGAACAGCTTGAGAATGCAATGGAAATTTGGGCTGCCAGCGAAAAACGCGAGCTGCAGGAACGCTTCGAACCAGAGCAGGTTATCGAAGCAGCGGCTCAGCTGATCGAGCACACACCTGAGCTAGAACTAAAGATGAAACTTGACCACGTATCGGTAAAGGGCTTGCTTGCGGACTTTGGCGATAGTATTCATCTAGCTAAAATGAACGGCAAATATGTACTTATGATCGAAGCAGACTCCGTTGTCTTTGAAAAAGGGTTTTCACCGGTAGAATTTGTGAAGCCTGATGAAGTCGCTACCGTTGTGGAACGGATCAGGCAAAAAGGGTAAATTCAGATTTTTATATAAACGGTGTAAATGATATAAATCTAAAAATTAGTTTGCATGGCTCTCAATTTTAAATTGGGGGCTTTTTTCATTGTCATTGAATAGTTACTTTGAGTATAATTGGAAAGGAATGGTAGAGTCGTTGCACAATCTAGATACACCTAAATGAATTAAGAAATCAGCGGATTTCCACCTCCTCATATTTATTGAAGGCTTATTTGGCATTAAATAATTAGGCGGGTTCTGCTTCGTTTGAGGAGCAATTGAATGGACATTTTATCAGAAAGATTACTAGTAATTGCATTATTTATTTTAGTAGTAACCACTATTGAAACACTGGCTTACTCTACAAGATTATCGGGTGCAAGAGTTGGGCTAATTGCCTCTGCGCTTTCACTATTTAATACCTTGGTTGTAGCAAGCCGATTTTCTACTATGTTTCAACAGCCACTTACCGGCAAGCTTATAGCTGAAGTGCCAGAAGGAGTAAACCGTCTCGAATTTCTGGAGAACCAATTTCGGATCCTTATAGGATTTACAACTGTCGGAGTATTAATTGGAATAATCTTATTCCCAACCTTTATTGCTATTTTTTCAAGAGCGATCATTCAGTTATCCAATGAACGAGGTTCGATTATTTCTTTGACTAAGAAATGGTTCAATCTAAAAGGGTTTAAGCGGGTGATTCTGTGCTTCCGAATGCCAAAACTGAGCTATTTAAAAGGCATCAATAAACATACGTTTCCGAAACGACTTTTTATCATTAATATTTTGATTACAGCTGTATACACGGTGGGTGTCCTAGCAGCCATATATGGTTCTTTGCTGACGGAACCGAAGTATGCGCAGGCAGTCGTTTTGTCCTCCGGTATTATCAATGGGATAGCAACGTTATTGCTGACTTTATTCATTGACCCCAAAGCATCCGTACTTGCTGATCGAGTCACGAAAGATAAAAATAAATATGTTTTCTTAAAAAGCTACTCGTTTGCAATGGTTACCTCAAAATTCGTCGGGACCATTCTTGCACAAATTATTTTTTACCTGCTGCATATTATGTTGCCTGGTTCGCGAAATGGCTATAGCTGGTTCAAGAAGAATTCTCAAAGTTGGAGGATCACATTGAGCACTACATATGTTAATTGGGGAGAATCAATCATTAAATTAACTTGGTTAAGTGATAAAAAGCTTCCTCCTCGGGAACTTATCACTAGTGTACATGGTTTTTGGTTTCATCATAATGAACTGATGTTAGTGAAATTGAATCACCGTGGCTGGGATTTTCCGGGGGGCACCTAGACCCTGGTGAATCAGCGGATGAAGGCTTTAAGCGCGAAGTGTTAGAAGAAGGATATGTTTCAGGGGAGTGCAAACAGTTAGGATATATTACTGTCGATCATACCGACAATCCTCATTGGAGTGAAAGCAGCAAATATCCTAAGGTGGGCTATCAAGTTTTTTAGCGCATGAATATTACAGATATCCATGAATTTAAGGCACAATATGAATCAGCTGAAAGAATTTTTATAAACCCTGGCACTGTAAAAGATTATTATCATGATTGGCATGAGTTATATGAGAAGATCCTAAGATGTTCATTGGATCTTCCTAAATTGGAAGGGTGATGGTTATGAATACAGTAAAACAAAATAGCTATGCATGGGATAAAAAGGTAGAGGAAGCGGCTGTCTACACTAAGGCTGTATCTCCAGAAATAATTGAAAAAAGCAGGGATGGAGATTGGGAAATTACCGTGACAACAGGGAAGCCTGTTCCAAGGAACTGGTTTCCCAATTCCTTGAACGGATTAAAGGTCCTGTGTCTTGCGTCTGGAGGAGGGCAGCAGGGTCCCGTTTTAGCCGCAGCAGGAGCAGATGTTACTGTCGTAGATATTTCGAAAAAGCAATTAGAACAAGATGAATATGTCGCTAAAAGAGATGGGTTAATGCTAAAAACGAAACTTGCAGATATGACGGACCTATCCTGCTTTGAAGATTCGGAGTTTGATATTATCGTTCATCCTGTAGCGAACTTATTCGTTGAGGATATCTTAAAGGTTTGGAATGAAGCTTCACGAGTTCTAAAAAATAAGGGTATCCTTATATCGGGGTTTACGAATCCTCTTCTTTTCATTTTTGATGATGAAGAGGATATGAAAGGGAATCTGGTCGTTAAAAACTCCATACCATCATCTTCACTCGACAACTTAACGGATGGACAAATTGCCGAATATCTGAAATCTGATAAGACGATAGAGTTCGGGCATACCCTTGAGGATCAAATTCAGGGACAGATAGATGCTGGATTTGTGATAACTGGCTTGTATGAAGATGATTTTGGAGGAAGAAGGCCGTTAGACAAGTATATAAAATGCTTCATCGCATCCAGGGCAGTGAAGCTGTGTGTTGAATAACGAAATAATTCAACAGAAAAAGGTGACCACTCACGAAGGAATGGTCACCTTTTTCTTATAAAATCATCTCGGACTGCACGTAATGATAAAGAAGCTTAGCTGTATTTTCTATTGAGTCCTTATGGGTTCTTTCAAAAGCATGCGATGAATCGATGCCTGGCCCGATTAAACCATGGATAATATCATTCCCTGAACGGATTGCTGCAGATGCGTCTGACCCGTAGAATGGATAAATGTCTAGCTTGTAGCCAATTTGATTATCAATCGCAAGCTGTGTAAGTCTTTTTCTAAGTTCATAATGATACGGTCCGCTCGCATCCTTCACACAGATCGAGACAGTATATTCATCTGTCGATTGCCCATCGCCCATTGCACCCATATCTACTGCCAGATACTCAACTGTTTCAGGAGTAATATTGGAGTTTCCTCCATACCCGATTTCTTCATTATTGGAAATGAGAAAATGTGTAGTATAAGGAAGTTCAATATTCTCCGTTTTTACTTGTTTGATCAGCTGAAGCAGAATTGCGACACTGGCTTTATCATCAAGGTGACGGGATTTAATGAAACCTGATGGCGTAATCTGAACCCTCGGATCGAATGATACAAAATCACCGACTTCAATCCCCAGATCTCTTACATCATTGGCATTATGTGCTTTTTCATCAAGGCGGACTTCCATATTATCCTGATTGCGTTCCGCTTTGCCAGCATCTTTATAGACGTGAACGGATGTTTGATGCATTAAAATCGTGCCAGTGAATTTTTCCCCAGAGGATGTTTCGATTTCGCAATACTCACCCTCGATAGAGTTATATTTAAAACCGCCAATTAAATCAAGCTTCAGGCGGCCGCTTGGCTTGATTTCTTTTACAATCGCACCAAGTGTATCTACATGGGCCGTTAACATTCTATGGTTCTGCTGATCCTTGCCGGGTAAAGTCGCGATCAATCCACCCTTGCGATTCCTCTTAGTTTCAACCTTTAATTCCTTTAGATAATTCTCAACGTATGTAATTACTTCATGTGTATTGCCTGATGGGCTTGGAATACTGACCAATTCTTTCAATAAATTCATTGTCTCTTCTGTGTTTGTATAACTCATGGAAAAACTCCTCTCTTTAAAAACATTCATATAACTTTTATTATAATCTTTTTTCATGACGCAAAGTAGCCGATTTTAAATCTTGTTGTTCAGGTGAAGTCTTTTTTAAAGATGTCATCTCTAACCAAATCCATTCATATTTTGGTATGGATGAGCAATTTTGGGGAGGAGATATAAATGAATGGTTATTGGTTTAGGTATTCCTTGGTTGAATGGTGCAAGGAGATGGAAACAAAATTGGCTTCTATGCGAGGTCAGCTGGAGGACACTAATAATGAAGCAACACTTCTGGAATGGGAAGAAACTCTTTCATCATTAAAACAAGATGCTGATTACGCGGATGATCAACAAGATTTATACACTAGAGCAAGGAGCTTACACGAAGACATTGCTGGCTTTTTGAACGGGTCAGAGTATGAATTTACACGGCAGCAGGGACAAAGAGTCCAACCTGTACCAATTGGAGGACATCGTTTGCCGCCTCTTCCGTATGGGTATAATGCACTTGAGCCTGTCATTGCCGAAGAAATTATGAAGCTCCATCATTTGAAGCATCACCAAAGTTATGTTGATGGGCTGAACAAAGCTGAAAAAGAAATGCAAAAAGCCCGTGAAAGCGGCGATTTTAGTTTAATCAAGCACTGGGAAAGAGAAGCAGCTTTTCATGGTGCCGGTCACTATCTGCATACAATTTTTTGGAATATAATGAGTCCTGATGGCGGCGGAGCACCAAAAGGCCAGCTTGCCAGATCAATTAATACTACTTTCGGCAGCTTTGAAAAATTCAAAAAACATTTTACTGAAGCAGCAAAAAATGTGGAAGCCGTAGGCTGGGCAATCCTAGTTTGGTCACCGCGGTCACATCGATTGGAAATACTGCAGGCCGAGAAACACCAGAACTTAACACAATGGGATGTCATCCCGCTGCTTGTTCTGGATGTCTGGGAGCATGCTTACTATTTGCAATATAAAAACGAACGGGCTAAATATGTTGAAAACTGGTGGAAGGTGGTCAATTGGCCAGAAGTCGAACAACGGTTTAATAAGGCTAAAACACTAATGTGGCAGCCATTTTAAGAAATAAGAGCAAAAAGGGTGATGAAACATCGCCCTTTTTTGCTTCTTACACATAAAAGGCTTCCTTCAGGACAAAACTAAACATATGTTCGGGAGGTGCTTTTATGGAAAATAAAGATTTCAACCAAATTTACAATGAATACAAAGAGCAGAGCAGAGAAGAAGTCCAGCAAGAGGTGAACGAACACCAGTCTGGCAAGGAGCAGATTGTAGCAGTCAGAAAGAATGACGATGGTGACCTAATTGCTTTTAAAACCGAAAGTGGCAGGGAATTAGATTATATTACCGCTTTAAATGAAGCGAAAGAAGGAAAACTGGCTCATGTTGACGTTTTCCATAAATATGGGCGGGATATCATCCGAAGTGAACCGGATGGCATTAAAGAGAACAATCTAGACAACTTACCTTTATTCTAAAAAGAATTTTATATTCGATTTAAAGGCTTCCATTGCATTCGGGAAGCCTTTTATTATTCCTCAATATAGCTTGTAGTATTGCGAAATTTTTATATTTCAAATTCTAAGGATAACCCTGCTATTTACTGAAATGAAATAAAAAGAAAAGGTTTTTTAACCTAATGTCAATATTACATTTACAATTTTAGAGTTTAATAGAAACTGGATA
Organism: Bacillus sp. JJ1609; assembly: GCF_036967045.1. NCBI lineage: Bacteria > Bacillati > Bacillota > Bacilli > Caryophanales > Bacillaceae > Bacillus > Bacillus sp. JJ1609. The sequence continues at coordinate 81,768 of NZ_JBALSS010000013.1, forward strand.
AACTAATATAAAGTTATAGGAGGATCAATATGAATAATAAAAGAATGACTAAAAAAGGTGTAACGGTTGCCCTTGCCCTGGCATTAACGATTCCTGCTCTAACACCTGCAGCGGCAGCTGAAAAAGGCCAAGCTAAAATAAATTCTGTTAAATTTAATGGCATGCAAGCCCCTTCAACAATTGAACAAATGGTACAAACCTACACTCAGGCATCAGTTGATGTAAAATATAGTGATGGAACAACGAAGAAATTCCCTTTATCTTATAAGAGACTTTTTAAATCAGAAGATAAGGTAGCAACAAACAAAGGCGAAATGATTGCTGCTGGAACACCAATTGATGTAAACGGTGATCCAATTATGGATAATAGCGTTCCTGGAAAACCAGTTCCTTTTGTATCGGATGCTCCAGATTCAAACAGCTTATTGAACCCGATTAATGGACAACAATATATGGTAACTCATTATGAATACCAGACAGTCGATGCAGCAGGCCAATCTGCATACGGAGTTGTACCTGCCTCAATGTCATTGACAAAATTGAATCAAGATGAGGAATCAGGGGAATTGACACCGGAAAAAGTAACGAAAATTGATTTTTCTAAAGTGAATGGTTTATGGATTCCGTGTAACGGATCTTTATCTCCTTGGAATACTCATTTAGGTTCTGAAGAATACGAACCAGATGCAAGAAGTTTTGAAAATGACCCTGAATCATCAGCAAGAGTTTCGGTTGAGAGTTTTGCACAACTATATTTTGGAGATAAAACAAAAGCAAATCCTTATTTCTATGGATTTATTCCAGAAATCCAGGTTAATAAAAACGGTAAGACAAAAGTTGAAAAGCATTACAGTACTGGCCGTTTCTCACATGAATTGATGAAGGTAATGCCTGATCAGCGAACTGCATTTTTCGGAGATGACGGCTCCTATACAACGATGTTCATGTACGTGGCCGATAAAAAAGCTGATTTGTCAAAAGGAACCCTTTACGCTGCTAAGTTTAATCAGACAGGAACAGAAAATGGCGGTTCAGGAAACCTTGAATGGATTAAACTTGGACATGCATCTGATAAAGAAGTCAAGAAAATCATTGACAGCGGGATTAAATTCAGTGATATTTTTGAAACATCTGATACACCAAAAGATGGATTTAAGGCCGTTAAACAATATTCACATGGGAAAACAGAATATCTTAAATTGAAACCAGGAATGGAAAAGGCAGCAGCCTTCCTCGAGTCCCGCCGTTACGCAGCAATGCTTGGTGCGACATCCGAATTCAACAAAATGGAAGGTCTAACTCTCAATGAAAAAGATAATAAAGTATATGTAGCAATCGCAGACCAAAGCAGTGGAATGGAAAAAGACACTGCAGGCAAGGATCCTGCAGACCATATTCAGCTACCTAAAATTAAATCGGGCGTAACTTACCAGTTGAACCTTGCAAGCGGGCAAATGGACAGAGATGGAAATAAGATCAACAGTAAATATGCAGCTTCCTCCATGGAAGGCCTATTAGTCGGCGAAGATATGGCAAAAGCAGACGCATATGGAAACACAGCAAATGTTGATAAAGTAGCCAACCCTGATAATTTAAGCTACTCTGCAGCTATGAGAACACTATTTATAGGGGAAGATAGCAGCAAGCATACAAACAACTTCGTTTGGGCCTATAATCTCGACACAAAACAACTGTCACGTGTTTTATCTGCACCAGCTGGCGCTGAATCTACAGGCCTATTTGCAGCTGACAATCGCAATGGTTTTTCTTATATCATGAGCAATTTCCAGCACCCAGGTGATGAATTGGATACAAAATCAATAACAGCAGTAGACAAAGAGGAACTAAAAGCTGCCATGGAGAAGGAAATCGGAATCAATAAAACAGGCGGAATTGGTTACATTTCAGGCCTGCCTTCCTTTGCTGGAGATGCTGATAAGAACCATAACCACGGAAAATAGATTAAAGCTATACCTGTAAACTGAATAAATAGGAAAAATCCCTGCGTATTATCGAAAATTTCGGTTTCTATGACAGGGATTTTTCTTTGATTTTTGAAACAATGCAAGTCCGATTTCTCAAATTTGAATATCAATAAAAGCGGAAGATGATTTTAATAAGTAGTTCAGATAACGTGGAGAAACAATATAAATAGCAGGTGTAATCGAGTATGAAATCGCAAAGGTTTTATACTCGATTTTTTATTGATGTGTAAGGGTTTCTCCCTGTTTTTCACAGCCGAATTAACAAGTAAAATAGCATACCAATTAACATGATGACAATAACTATTGTCACTACGTCATCTTTGATGCGATTAAAGTTGTTATATGAGGTGTTAAAAAGAAACAAAAGGAATAGTTAATTTAAGTTAAAATATAAAGAGAAGCAGGATAGTTCCTGTCCGTTAAAGGGCAAGATTGCGGAACAAAAAAAGGTGGTGCATATATGCCTAATCGTTCGAATGAGGAATTGTTAGCTTGTGGTAACGTCTCAAAAGTATATAGGTCAGGTAATACAGTTAGACGGGAATTAAAGTCAAATAGCAAAAGAATTCATGCACTTTTAAAACATCTTCATAACAAAGGATACGATTATGCCCCTAAATACCTTGGTATCGATGAAAAAGGAAGAGAAATTCTATCATTCATTGAAGGAGAAACTGGTAATTATCCATTAAAAAAATATATGTGGTCAGATGATGTCTTACGAGAAATTGCGAAAATGCTCCGTCTCTATCATGATTCCGTAAGTGACTTTTCATTTGATGATAGTTGGCAATCATTAGATAATACCCCACAACATGCGGAGGTATTATGCCATAACGACTTTGCAATATACAACATTATTTTTCTTAATGAAAGACCAATAGGTATTATTGATTTTGATGTAGCTGGACCTGGTCCACGACTTTGGGACATAGCTTATACTCTTTACACTTGTGTTCCATTAAGTAGATTTTATCTTACAGAAACAGGTGAAAAAGTTTATTATGATTCATTTCAAGATGCTTATCGTATTAAAAACAGACTGAAAATGTTTTTTGATTCTTACGGAAAAGGATTTGCAGAAAATAATATAGAAATGGTACTGCTACGATTAGAAGGATTATGTAAAACAATTACAAGAAGAGCGAGTGAAGGTGACCTTGCTTTTCAAAAGATGATAGATGAAGGTCATCTTGAACATTATCAAAATGATATTAAATTCATTTCTGAGCATAGGAATGAATGGACTTAAATCTTTCTTCCGTGAAAGGGGGCTTTAATTGAATAAGCCTCATACAAAAGTAAAGCTCAGAGTTCTTATATGGCTTTGAGCTTTGCTTTTGTGTTATTTACACTGCTAATTAAGCTGTGAATTCAAATGTTATTTAGCTTGTTATTTTAGGTTTTCTCAACAATAACTGAACTACTTATGATTTTAAACTGCCGCTTTTTCATTGATTTATGAAAGATTTGGGACGTACAATAGAAGCTAATAAGCATAGGCTTCGTTTTGTGATCTTTTTTTGAAAGGATTGGAATAATGACTGACAATGCAATTGGTATAGATGCTGGCGGTTCGCTCATTAAAATTGCTTTTGAAGAAAACAGCAGACTTCGTTTTAAAAAGTATCCTATTGAAGACCTAGACTCTGCGCTTAATTGGCTTAAAATGTTTGCTGTCAGTAAAAAGATCGTTTTGACAGGTGGAAAAGCAGGAATGATAAAAGCAGATTTCTTTCCAGAGGATGAAATTGTAAACGAATTCACGGCAGCCTGTGAAGGGGCAAAGTATTTGATGGAGCAAGAAAAAATGTCTTTGCAAGAAAAAGTCCTGCTCGTCAATATCGGGACAGGTACTTCATGGTTTGTTATGGAAGGAAGTCATTATGAACGGGTTCTTGGAAGTGGAATCGGCGGCGGTACCTTCATGGGTTTGGGTACGCTCCTTGGGAATAGCAGAGATTTTTCTGAATTGGTCGAGTTGGCGTCACGAGGTACAAGAGGGAATGTTGACCTCTTAGTCAAAGATATTTATCACCCAGAAGAGCCACCCATTCCAGGTGACTTGACTGCGAGTAACTTTGCTAAGGCGTCAAATGGCAAAGAGAGCTCTGAAGCAGATCAAATGGCCTCTGCTATTAATATGATTTCTGAGACGATCACTTTATTATCTGTGCAGGCTGCAACCTTACACTCTACGAAGAAAGTTGTTTATATAGGGAGCACCCTCTCAGGAAATAAGCCGCTTCAATCCTATTTAGAATTGTATGCTAAAATGTCAGGTCTTGAAACAGTGTTTCTTCGAGATGGTGAGTACAGCGGGGCTTTAGGAGCAAAAATGTTCTAAAATCAGTTGCTTGAACAATTCCTGATTTAAAGTTAGAGTAATTTTATACATATATAAAGAAGGTGTCAGCATTTGAGCAAGAGGTATTTTACCATCGGAATGGCAGGACATATAGACCACGGGAAAACGTCGCTGACAAAAGCTTTGACGAATGTGGATACCGACCGTTTGAAAGAAGAAAAGGAACGGCAAATTTCGATTGAACTTGGGTTCGCGCCTTTATATGAGGATGATGAACTGCAAATATCTGTTGTAGATGTTCCAGGCCATGAAAGGTTTATACGTCAAATGATTGCCGGAGTAGCCGGAATCGACCTAGTCGTTCTTGTTGTTGCTGCAGATGAAGGTGTCATGCCGCAAACAAGGGAACATCTCGACATCCTTGGCTTTTTGGGGATTCGGACAGGGATTATCGCCATTACAAAAATAGATCGGGTAGAAGAGGAATTCGTTGAACTGGTCAAGGATGATATTTTAGGTGAGCTGGAAGGCACCGTATTTGAAAACGCTCCGTTTATGATGGTTGACAGTTTATCGAACAAGGGAATCGAAGAGTTAAAGAAGTTGATTATCGATACTTTGAAGGAACAGGAAATGCGTGATGCAAAGGGCGCGTTCCGTCTTCCAATTGACCAGGTTTTTACCGTTAAGGGACAAGGTACGGTGGTCAGGGGCACTGTGTATGAAGGTACGGTTGAAGAGGGACAGCTACTGAAAGTGCTGCCTGATGGCATTGAAGTCCGTGCCCGTCAGCTGCAGGTCCATCATAAGCCAGCAAAGATTGCATTTGCCGGCCAGCGTGCGGCTATCAATCTTTCTTGTGTTTCCAAAGATGACCTGGAACGGGGAGAGGTCCTTGTTTCATCCGATCATTTTATTGTAACGAATACAATAGATGTGGCAATTCGCGTCGTCGAAGATTTAGACCATCTTGTGAAGCAACGGACGCCAATTAAATGCCATATTGGTACAGCTGAAGTAATGGGCAGAATCGTTTTCTTTGACAGGAATGAATTGAAGGAAGACAACGGGGAAATTCTTTGTCAGCTCAGGCTGGAAGAAAAAATCGTGACTAAACGCGGAGACCGCTTTATCATCAGGCGGCCAAGTCCGCAGGAAACAATCGGAGGCGGTTGGGTAATCGACCCGCGCGGAAATAAATATCGATTCGGCCAGCAGACAATTGAAGAGCTGGAAAAGAAAAAAGCAGGCACGCCGATTGAAAGGATCAATGCTGCATTATATGAGGCGAAAAGTCTTTCCATGGCAGATTTGATTAAAAGGACGGCACTGGACGAAGAAAATTTAAAAACAAATCTTCAGGATGAGCAATTTGTCCAGATTTCCAGCAAGGAATTCACTCTTAGCTCTCTTGTAGAACTGATCGAGGAGGATATCAAAGACAGACTGGAAGAATATCATGAGTTATACCCAATGCGATCGGGACTAAATAAGGCTGAGCTTCTTCAATCACTGCAAAAGCAGTTCTCTAAGTCGCTAATCGAATTCATTATAGAGTACGGGATGGTCCGAGGTGTTTTTTCGAGAAAAGAACAGTTCATTTCCATATCAAGCTTTGAACCGCATGTACCGAAAAGTTGGGAAAAACGGACAGAAAACCTGCTCAATGAACTGAAAAAAGATGGCTTAAAGGTTGCTTATCTTAGTGAATATATTAAAAATGCAGGAATACCGGAATCGCTCGTTGTGGAATTAAAGAGGTTATTGGAGGATCAGGGAAAGATTGTATTGCTTGATGACCAGTTTGCCTGGCATGGCGAGCACTTTGCAAAGGCAGTCCAGAAGCTGAAAAACCATACGAGCAATGAATTTGAAGTGCCAGACGCTAAAGAAGCAGTTGAATTGTCAAGAAAATACATGATTCCTTTCCTTGAGCGGTTAGATTCCCTAGGATATACAAAAAGAGTGGAAAACAAACGGATATGGCAAAAATAAACTTAGCAGCAGGTCGAATGATCTGCTGTTTTTCATTGTTAAATCTAATTTATATAAAATTTGATAAAAGAATATAAAAATGGACAACCATTTATGGTTGTCCATTGTTTACATAACAATATTATGCTCTTTCTGTTGATTTCACCTGCAGGGGAGGAGGTACCAGCCAGCCTTTTGTTTTATTCAACTTGAGCATTTTAGCTCCGAATTGAGCTTTTGCCATATGGAATTGGCCATACATTGTCGCAATGTCTTCTCTGATCGACTGACCAATCATTGTGCTGGCTGCAACTAAGCCCTGAGCAACATCCTTTGAAACCGACGCGCTGATTTCAGGGTCACTGAACCGTGCTCCAGGAGGGATGTCCTCCAGGTGAGCCACTGGACGTTCAGGAGGTGCCGGAGGAAGACCTATTCCGTTCGTTTTGAGCAATTCTTCAACCTGGCGTTTTTCTTCCTTAAGAGCCTCAATTGCTTCAAGGACAAGTTTTTTTAAATCTTCGTCGCCAATATGATTTACAAATGTCTGATATCCGGCAATTAGACCATGATTTACAGAAAGATGCGTCCATGCACCATAAACCTCACCATAATGCATCGGTTCATCCTTTGGATTACCACTTAAAATTCCCATGATTGCACCCCTTATCGTATCAATATTCATGTTTTCTCCTTATGACAGGAAATTGGTCACATCTGATATTTTGCTTCAAACGAGTTATACTATACACATTATTATTTGGAAAAAGAAGGGATGAGGACGCGGATAAGAGAAATGTAAAAAGACCTCTTCAGCTATGAAGGGGTCTAATAAAATTCACGAATGAGTAAATCACAATTAACGGGCTTTTTATCAAGTTCTCTTGCCCATATGGATAGTTGTCCAATATGGTGAATCTCATGGGAGACGATATGGTTCAACACCTTACGATAAGGGAATGTAAATGTGCGTCCGTTGTTATTTTTAATTTCAAGAATTTTAGCTTCCTTATGGTCTGTCCAATCACGAATAAATTCTTCAGTTACTTGTCTAGTTACTCTTGATAACTGTATTACCTCTTGAAGAGTACGAATGTCATCATAATCTTTCTTAATCAAAGGGTTACCGAGCATTTGATTAATCCATAATTGTTCGCAATCAATAACATGGAATAAGGTTTTCAATATACTGCCCATGCCGCCTACACGATGTTTTGTAAGCTCATCATCATTTAAGTCTTCACACCATCTAAACCAATTGTCTCTGACTTGCCAGTTATATAAAAACAAATCGTACATAAGGAATCTCTCCGGGTTCATAATTTTCTTATATTCTAACATGAATTTCCAATTAATGAGTTTAAGAAAAGAGGCTAATTACATGAAAATTTCAGAATTAAATCCAAATACACTTTCAGATGAACAGATTGCAAAACCTGATTTGGACAAAGGGAATAGTATAATCGTTCTGAGCATTGATGGACGATGAATTGTAAAAATGCAATTCTCAGCCAAAAGTTCTAGATAAGTTACATCAAACATAAGAAGTGAAATATTTTTGATTTTCTTAAAATTAAGTTAAGAAAAATCTGAGGAAGGTGTTCAAAATGACCCATTTTATCTGCAATACTTGCGGTGTCCAATACACAAAATCAACAAGTGCACCCGATATCTGTTTGATTTGTGCTGACGAAAGGCAGTATATCCATCCAGACGGACAGTCTTGGACAACGCTTGAAACACTTATTGATTCAGGGGATTACAGAAATACTATTGTCACTGAAGAGCCAGGTCTGTACAGCATCATTACTACTCCAGGCTATGCAATCGGACAGACAGCTTACCTCGTTCAAAATCAAGGATTTAATCTATTGTGGGACTGCATCACCTATCTGGACGAACAAACCGAAAAAGAAATACAGGCTCTGGGAGGAATCGATGCGATCGCATTATCCCATCCGCATTATTATTCGACCCAGGTTGAATGGGCTGAACGATTTGGAGCAAACATTTATATCCATGAAGCTGATCGCCAGTGGGTCACTAGGACGAGTGACAGAATTATATTCTGGTCTGGTGATTCTCTGGAGCTTGATACGGGAGTAACATTGTATCGTTTGGGTGGTCATTTTAATGGAGGAAGTGTTTTGCACTGGGAAAATGATGTGAACAAGCAAGGTGTACTTCTTACTGGCGATATCATTCAAGTAGTGGCCGATCGCCAATGGGTAAGTTTCATGTATAGTTATCCAAACCTTATTCCATTGCCAGCTATCAAGGTTCAGGAAATGGCAGCTAGAATTAACGATTTAGACTTTGACCGTCTTTATAATGCCTTTCATCGAGTCATTAAGAAAAATGCGCAACAATCCGTTCAAAAATCCGCTAAGAGGTATATTGATGCTTTGGAGGGCAAATTAGTTAATATGAAATAAACGAGTTAAATGATTATCTGAAAAGAACGCCTGGCATAAATATACCAGGCGTTTTGCCTGTGAGTGACTATTCTCCGAAAATACCCTCATAAATTTTAGCCATATCGTCCCTGAATTTCTCTACATGGACGATCCTGGCTTCTCTTAAATATTCTCTGCCGTCTACATATAGGACAAGTACTGGTACAGTGAAAGCCATCAAGAATCCTGCGATTTCCTCCACCTTTCCAGCATTCACTAAACCCATTTCAATTTTTGGGAAATCCTTCATCACTTCCTCAACCTGAGGAAGCAAACCATGACAAACACTTCAGCTGTCGGTTAATACATAGATAAAGCTTACTTCATGATCATTAATCAAGCTTTTAACTTCTTCCATCGATTTTAATTCATTCATATTCATACCTCCTACCAGCACTAATACCCTTTTAACTCTAGGATAGCCTCGAGTTCTTTAATCATACTAAAAAAAGGGTATTGGGTATAATGATAAAGTAAGGAGTGATCTTATGGGAAATCAATGGAACGAAAGATTTGGAGCAGAGCAATATGTGTATGGTGAAGAACCTAATGAATTCATTCGAAGCCAAGCTCACCAGTTGCAAAATCACAAAAAGATAGCCGCCTTCGCTGAAGGTGAGGGCAGAAATGCAGTATACCTTGCATCGGAAGGACATGAAGTCACTGCCTATGACTATGCACTTAATGGGTTAAGGAAAACGGAAGATCTCGCCGACCGGAATGGGGTGAAGGTAAGGACTGAACAGAAGGATTTAATAAATGATGAAGTCCCGAAAGCTGATTTCGACGCAGCTATTATGGTTTTTGGCCATTTTGATAAAAAGGATCAAAAGACCGTGTTTGATAAGCTGCTTTCGTGTGTAAAAGAAGGTGGGGTCCTGATGATGGAGGTTTATTCAGAGGATCAGGTTCGTTATAAAACTGGGGGACCTAAAACGGTCAATATGCTTTATCATCCGGGTGATTTATTAAAATGGACAGAAGGCTACAAAGTACTGCATTTCTTTTACGGTGAAAAAGAAAGAAAAGAAGGCGAACTGCATACCGGTTTGGGACATGTTGTGCAGTTGATTTTACAAAAGGAAAAAGTTAAATAAACGTATTAATGATTAAGCGATTTCCCTTTGAGGGAGGTCGCTTTTTTGCGCATAAATTTACAGGAATTTCCTCATTTTATGTCGAATAGATTAGTAAGAGAAAAATTTTGCGAGGTTTTCTAAATGAACTTTAAAATTGACCGTGATTACTTTTATCAAGCCATATCAGAAATTAGCAGGATTGTACCGTTAAATACCAATTCAGCTATTTTGGGCGGCATAAAAATTACCGCCGGTTCAGATGGTTTGACACTGGCAGCAAGCAATCATGACATATTTATCGAAAAAGAAATTCCTCTTTCAGGCGATGGCACCATGGAAATTTACGAAACTGGGAGCATCATTTTATCAGCTAAATATTTACTCGAGCTAGTGAAAAAAATGCCAAACATGATTACCATTTCATTGATTGAAAATGACAAAATAACGATTCAGTCTGAGGAAATAATAATTCAGCTAAGCGGGTTTAATCCTGAAGACTTTCCTAAGCTGCCGGAATTGATAAGCACGGAATCATTTAAAATGCCGATGTATACTTTAATCCAAATGATTAAACAAATCTCATTTGCTGTCTCTCATAATGATTCTCGTCCAGTTCTGACTGGTTTGCTGCTTTCCTTTCAGGCAAATAAGCTTATTTGTGCTGCAACTAATTCACACAGACTGGCATTAAGTGAGCAGGAAATTGTTACAGGAATTAAGGGTACATATATTTTACCTTTGCAATCGGCAAAAGAATTGATCAGGTTATTCAGCAGTTCTTCTGAAGAAATAGCGTTATATATTTCTGATCGCTATCTCGTATTTAAATCACGGGATATTACCTTTTATACAAGGCTGATAGAAGGAACCTATCCAAACGTATCAAAACTAATACCGGAAGAATTTAAAACTACAGTCATAAGAGAGAAATCAGTTTTTAAAAGGAATCGACCGTGCTTGTTTATTTGCAAAAAATTCAAGAAATAACAATGTAAAATTCGAACTAACGGATGAATCAAGTCTTTTAATTTCCTCTTATTCTAATGATTTAGGAAAAATAGAAGAGATGCAGCAGATTGAAAGCATAAGTGGTGAAAAAAATCTTGTTATCTCACTTGATGGCAGTTTTATAATGGATGCTCTAAAGGCGATCAATGAGGAACTCGTAAGCCTGAGCTTCTCTGGTTCAATGAGACCTGTTTTAATTCAGCCAGTTGAAGACTGCACACAAAAACACCTTGTATCTCCAGTAAGGACCTAAAAAATATAGGGGGATTTTTATATGAATGAAACCATTAATAGCTATGAGGATCTGCTGGATATGCTGGACCAATTTTTAAAAGAGGAAAGCAGATTTGATTGGGATAACTTTTATTCTGATAGGGAAAGAAAGATACCTTTTTTCCGGAATTATCCTGACGAGAATCTTGTGGAATACTTTGAAACAGAAAAAACATCGAAGGGAAAAGTTCTTGAACTAGGTTGTGGTCCAGGCAGGAATGCGATTTTCTTTGCGGAGAAAGGCTGTGTCGTCGACGCAGTAGACCAGTCTGAAGAAGGAATTGAGTGGGCAAAGGAACGAGCTGCCGAGAAAAACATCAACGTGAATTTTATCAAGGCCAATATTTTTGATTTAGAGATAGAAGAAGATACATATGATGTTGTCTATGATTCAGGATGCTTCCACCATATAGCTCCCCATAGAAGGATGAATTATATTGATTTGGTAAATCGAGCGTTAAAGTCAGGAGGATCATTTGCGCTTACTTGTTTTGTTCAAGGCGGAGAATTAGGCGGAGCCGACATATCCGATTGGGATGTTTACAGATTAAAAAGCTTAAAGGGTGGACTTGGTTTTACTGAAGAGAAATTAATAAGAATTTTTCAGGATTTTGAAGTGGTCGAGATAAGGAAAATGAGAGATGTGTCACAGGACGGACCTTTTTTCGGCACTTCTGCTTTATGGACCGCTTTATTCAAAAAACAGTGATGGAGTGAAATGGATGGGGTACGTCAGTAAACTTAGAGAATTGGTCGGCCATGTACCGTTGATTTTACCAGGATCGGTCGTCTTAATTTTTAATGAAGATTCCAAGATATTATTGCAGCATAGAATAGATGGAGGCTGGGGACTTCCGGGCGGAATAATGGAAATGGGAGAGAGCCTCGAGGATACGGCAAGACGAGAAGTGAAAGAGGAAACAGGCCTGACTTTAGGGGAACTTAAATTAGCGGGAGTCTTCTCTGGACCGGAGTATTATTTAAAGGTAGCAAATGGAGACGAGCTATATTCTGTCACAGCAGTTTATTTTACCGATGATATCCACGGTGAAATAAAGATGGATGAGAGTGAATCCGTAGATTTACAGTTTTTTAGTCTTGATCAATTACCAGTGGGCCTGACAGAGTCATACTTCGGCTTTATAAAACATTACATAAAAGAATTCGTAGTTTAGGAGTGGGACCAAATGGATAATGCATGGGAGGATTTTTATTGCGACGAGGTACTTTCAGGTAAAACAAAAGTGGATATTTTGATAGAAACAAACCATAGTCTGGCTTTCTATCACACTCGTCCTTATTATGAGGTACATATTGTCGTCATTCCTAAAAAACATATTTTATCATTCATAACCGTGACAGAAGATGAATCTGAAATTCTGCAGGAGGTATTTCATGTCATCAGGCAGCTTGCCAGCCAGCTTAATGAAAAGCATGGTGCATGCACGGTGTCAACGAATATAGGAGATTACCAAAGCAATAAGCATATGCACTGGCACATTCACTTCGGTAAAAGAATACGCGACGAACAGGGGAGAAAGCTGCTTGATCACCAGTCAAAATAATGGTTTTGAGTTTGTTAAGTTCCTGAGTATCTGCGAGACTGAGATCAATCATTACAATCCACTAGCTGGTTCCTTTGCTATCGTAGAGTGTGAGGAAAATTATTTGCTTTGTTTTAATAAGTGGCGAAATCAATGGGAATTGCCTGCGGGCAAGAGGGAAGTTGGAGAAACACCATTGGAGTGCCAAAAGAGAGCTTTTTGAAGAAACTGGTCAGAGTGTATCCGAAATGGAATTCATAGGCTTAGCGATGGTTCGAAACAGCTCAAATTGCCAAATAAAATATAACCCGATATTTTTCATTAAAATCAACAGCCTTCTACCCTTTAAGGTAAATTCGGAAACGACAGATATAAGACTATGGGATTTTAATGATGACCTTCATATAGATGAAGTAGATTTGTTAATCCTGGAGAGTATAAAAGGGGGAAGACCATGAAGAAATTCTCAGCGAAAATGAGTATCTCACAAACATTATTTGCTGCCTGTTTTGTTGCTACAATTATGACCTTTGTACCAGATCTATTCGAATGGAATAACCGGTTATATATTGGGATTTTCACCGGCATTACGAGTTTAGCTGGGACAGCATCAGCGAAAATCCTTTTTAAGGATAAAGAATAAAGATGGTTTAAATAAGCAAAGGACCTCAATGAGGTTGGGGTCCTCTACTGTTATAAGAGAAGTATCATGAATCCTGGTTTAAGAGAGTGGCTTTCAAAACATAATTAAATTTATGCTTTTGAACATTTAAAAATAATCGTAGTAGGAAGTGCCGATACCTTTGCTTCGCTATACCATCTATTCTCATGTCTTGTTTTCAATTCTTCTGATAAACGGATATCCTCAACCATTTTTTCAATTCGAAATCCATTTTCAATAAGAGTATTTATGTATGTACCAATTTTATATTGCTGCATAATAGCAGGATGGTTCCATGCCTCGTGATCGTAAGGTCCTTCCTCATGGTAGGATTTATCAAGCATCAGACCCAATTCAGTATTTTTAACGCGGCTATAAAGGGGGTGCTCCCAGCTGAAAATAAAAATACCTCCTGGCTTAAGGTATTTGTGAATATTTTTCAGGGTCAGATCAAGATTCGTTGTCCATCCAATCGCGAAAATAGAGTATACCATATCGAAATATTCATGGGGCAAACCTGGATCTGATTCCATAGATGATTCGAATAATTGAACGCTAGTTTGATTCAATAGTTCTCTTGCGGCCATAATTTGACTGCTTGATAGGTCTAGTCCCCAAATCTCATCCGCATTTTTGTCATGCATATATTTTAACGAATGCCCGCTGCCACATCCGATCTCAAGCAGCTTGAGACCTGTAACATCACCAAACAAACTCAATTCATCCTCAGTAGGGGCAAATGGACCATACTCCGGAAGAGCAGTCCTTCCATAAAACCGAGGGGCCACCTCATCCCAGCTCTTCTTATTTATTTTTAAAGTATCTATTTGCAATTTTAAAACCTCCATATGCTTTTTAAACATTATTCTATATCAACGCGTATTTTCCTTCCTTTTTCTTTTTTAGGAAGGCTCTGTTAAAGGGGTTTTTTGATTTTTTAAAACCTGTTGATTATAGCATAAGGCAAGAGATTCCTGCGGGATTACCGGGTCAGAGGAGACCTGAGTAAAATGATCTGCAGGGGTCATTTTACCCCGCATGCGCCTCTAGCGCTGCGGAGGCTCACCGGACCATCTCGGGAATGGGAGTGCCTGGAGTAGTAATCAAAAGTTAAGGTAAACAAAGACTTTAGGATAAAAAAGGATTTACCTTTAAGTAAGTAGAAAATTAAGAATGAATATGAAAAGATATTGTGTTATTGATTACACAAAAGTACAAGATACAGCCTTCAACTTTACAAGCGATAAGATAAAAGTAAGTAAATTAACTAAAGGGTAGTGGTTTAATAAATGTTTTCTGCAAGTATTCACGGATTAATATTAGCTTTTGGCTTGATCCTCCCGTTAGGAGTGCAAAATGTATTCGTTTTTAATCAAGGGGCAATACAACCATCCTATAAAAAAGCTTTGCCAGTAATCCTGACGGCATCTATTTGTGATTCAATCCTGATCACTCTGGCTGTTTTAGGAGTTTCCGTCATCATTATAAAAATCAGCTGGCTCAATACAATACTCCTGTCGGCGGGGATATTATTTTTAATTTATATGGGTTATGTCACCTGGAAAAGTAAACCCCATAGCAATACAATTGAAAAGGGATCCTTTACGCCTAAAAAACAAATTGCCTTTGCAGCCTCTGTTTCCATACTTAATCCTCATGCAATTATGGACACTATTGGTGTGATCGGAACAAGTTCGATTGCATACTCTAGTGCCGACAAAATAGCCTTCACACTAGCTTGTATATTTACTTCTTGGATTTGGTTTTTATCACTGGCGTATGTTGGCAGGCAAGCAGGACGTCTAGGAAACTCTGCTGGGTTTCTAGCAGTCTTAAACAAAGTGTCAGCATTAATCATGTGGGGGACAGCAATGTACTTAGCAATTCAACTTTTAAACAAATGAGGTGAAAACTAAATGAAGTTTGCGGTCATAACTGATATACATGGCAACGCCCCGGCATTAATTGCTGTGTTAAATGAGATCGATAGAATGAAAGATATCGAACATATATATTGTTTGGGCGATATGATTGGAATTGGCCCAGATACAAACGAGGTATTGAACATTTTATTTTCGAGAAGTGATGTCTCAATGATAACCGGAAATCATGATGAAGCTGTATTGGCCCTTTTAAAAGGGGAAAAGCATCCTGAAAGTCATTTACATGCAAGAGAACATCATCAATGGATTGCTAATCGGATGGATCCATCCTTTGTTCCTAAACTTGAAAAACTACCCAGGATGCTGAAGGTAAATATCGAGAGTCATTCGATTTTTTTTACTCATTATCATATTGACACCGAGAGGATGAACGACCATATTAGCCGAGATCTTTTTAGTTCGATTGTTGAACCAAGCCTGGAAAATATGAAGACTCTGTTCTCTAATAGGCATGAAGATGTCATCTTTTTTGGCCATCATCATCCAGTGCACTATTTTAAAGGGGAAAGACCCTGTACGTGAACCCAGGATCTTTGGGCTGCTCATATGAGCCTTTTGCTCCATATGCAATCGTAAGTATTGACCGCAACTGCATCGACGTGTATTGAAAAAAGCCAGTTATGACAATAAAAACTTTCTGTTGTCTTATGAAACATTGCAGGTCCCAGACAGGGAATTCATTTTAAATGTTTTTCATGGAAATCAATTAAATTCAACTTGAAATAGGAAAGCTGCCATTAAGTTAAGGCAGTATTTTAAAAATGTACAAAAAAAGAAATTACCTTCTTCTACGATTAGTTAAAGAAAGTAATTCATTTTGTAAAACGGAGTTCTGCTGGCGTATTGCGCCCAGTATCTGTTTTATTTGATCCAATTCTACATGGACTTTTTTAAGGTCACCTGAAAGCTGCTCAATGGTTAGCATTAACTTGGTTGTGTCGGTATTTCCTTCCTGTTTCTGAATGGGATTATTAAGTTTCGATAATAGAGACAAAGTAGAGGGGTTTACAAGATTTTTAGCCATACCCACCATTGAAGCTAAATTTTCTTCTGTGATGAAATCTCCCAGACCTTTTAAAGGTGATGCGGTTGTATCCTCGCTTTTTGGTGATTCCTCATTATGCTGTTGTTCCTTTTTCTGCTCTTCTTGTAAAAAACTTTCCGTAAAATTGACAAGCTTGTTTAAATCAAGTGATTGACTGACGCCTTCAATTTGTTGTTTTAACTCATCGTTGTTAGCCAAGATTTTCATCACTGCCTTTCTTTGGTTAATTTTATTTGTCTCCCCGGAAAATGACCGGTCTATCCGGGGAGACATTAAGGGGTTCAGGTGTCAAATCTCAAGAGATTAAGCTCCAGCAGCAATTACAGCTCCGATGCATCTAACAAGGACCGCTTGTTGCTCTTCAGTGCCTAGCAATAAAGCAACAACCAAAGCAAGAGCCATCAATAGAACAATTACAGCAGTTGCAATCATCTCTTCACCCCCTTTCTTTAAGAAAGATAGGTAAGATCCGAACCTTACAAGAACATCATATGAAAAAAAATAAGACGAGCATCAGCTTGTACCCTATTTTATAAAAAACGGGCGACCCATCTTTTATGAAAAAATCAGAATTCTCCATAAAAAGGTGTCACACTATTACATATCAGTCGACTTATAGTTTAGAGAGTGGAAATGAGGTGGAGGAAAAATTGGATCCATTAAGAGAACAACAGGTGATGGAGTGGTATGAGGTATATTATGAGGATATCTATCGCTTCGTCCTTTTCATGATCGGTGACCGCCATTATTGTGAGGATTTTGTCCATGACACCTTCGTACGGGCTTATACTTCATATGGAAGCTTCGAAAATAGGTCTAATGCGAAAACATGGCTTTTCAGTATTGCAAAGCACATTGTTATGGATGAAATAAGGAAAAGAAAGCGAAGAAGGATTTTTTCTGCCTTTTCCGTAGAAAGAGAGATCCCATCTACATTTGACCTGGAACAATATGTAGCAAACCGTGAATCGGTAGAGCAGGTGATTGTGGCCATCCAATTGCTCAAACCGGAGTACCGACTGGTAATCACCTTGAAGAAGATTGAAGAATGTTCAACAAAAGAAATAACCGAAATCCTCGGATGGTCAGATACAAAGGTCCGAAAGACTTTATCAAGGGCTCTAGCGGCTTTAAAAAAAATGGAAGTCATCAAAGGAGGTAATCAAATTGAACAATCATTCTGATGACAATTGGGAACTTCTTAAACAAGTTAAACCTCCTGCGCACAAAAAAGAGGCAATTCGAAGAAGGATTACTAGTTCGATTAGAACTCAGAATAACGAAAGGACCAGGAGATATGAATGGAAAAATTTAGTGCTTACTAGCATTTTCCTGTTAATTTCAGCCGGTATTCTGTTCCAGTTGCAATCAAATAATCAAATAAAGGAAAGCCCTGTTTCAACTGCTAGCGGGAATAGTCAATTTTCCTGGCAAGTAGAGGATATTTATAGTGAAAGAATGGAAAATGGCTATGCATTTTTCAAGGAAGGGAACTCTGTACAAATCGGTTATGCAGAGACAGTGAAAGAAGAGGAACAAAAAAAGATAATCAGCTCTGGTGCAATGTATGTAGAAAAGGAATTGGAAAGTTTCCCTTATCCCACAACTCTATATATAGAGCATGTGAAAATGACAGATGTTTCACTGCGCTACCACTTTTTCGTTAATATAGACAATAAGACAACACATTTCAGTTTTGACTATCCCAAGGTTGAATACGCTGAAATATTCCATTTAATCGCTACATTGGAGTTTAAGGATCAAAAGCCTAATATTCATGATGAACAGCTTTATGTCACCCACGGATACGACACTTTGCCGTTTCCAGTTGGATTGGAACCTATAGTGAAGTTTGACAATACTGAAAAATACCTTTGGGAAAAAGCCAATGTGAAGGAATTCAGAAATTACCTTAATAAAATTAAATCAACAGGTGAGTGGCTAGAAGACTCAGGGAGTGGATCAACGCATATCTTCGCCTCCAAAACTGGATATGTAATTGTAAAAATAACCCTGACTGGAAAAGAAATTACTTATGAATTTTCTTATCCAAAGCGAGATGAATAAGGGCTGCATTTAGGCAGCTCTTTTTTAGTGAGATGGCTGTGTTATTCCCTCTTTTAATTTCCTATTTTAGGTGCTCGTCTAGATGCGCAAAAAAATTAAATTTTAAAAAGGATTTTAATATTTTATATAGAAAAGTATTAAAGATTTACGAAGAACAGGTATCGGAATAGCGCTAATGATTCCAGCAGAAGATTGTTCGAGAGAGAATAGGTCATTGCTATTTCTTAATATCAGCAGGAGATCACTCAAATATGCTCTATCAAAGCTTAGAGTACATAGAATGGGGCCGAATTCCAATTTATGCAGAATCCTTAGCATTTCTTTTGGCACGACAGTGATCTATTATAAAAACTACTCTAAGGAGGAAACCAGTGATTTACTTAGTACCTGTAAAACAAGGGGATGAAGACACACTTCATAATTTAATGCAATTATATATTTATGAGTTTACGGTATATCAGGAAATCAAGCTTGAAGGAAATGGAAGATACGCCCCTTTTGATTTGAAGCCGTATTGGACAGATCAAAATATGCATGCGTTTTTCATTATTCATGAAGGCGAACTGGCAGGCTTTGCTCTGGTCGAAAGTGGATCGGAAGATGTTCCTCACATCATTAGGGAGTTCTTCATTATGAGGAAATTTTACCGCATGGGATTTGGAAAAGCAGCTGCCGTTAAACTTTTTGACCTGTTTCCAGGAAAATGGAGCATCACGCAAGTTGAAAAGAATGAACCAGCAAAAACGTTTTGGAGAAAAATTATTCGTGAATACACAGATGGAAACTACACTGAAAGGTACGATGACCGCAACAGATCTATCCAGGAATTTGATACTGCATTAATCATAAAATAATGGTTGCAAAGTTTAAGTACGGTTGTATATAATGGTAAAAATATCTAATCGATGAAAAAGAGAGTAGTTATTTAAAGTCTGCTGCAGCGAGCCAGGGAAGGTGAAAGCCTGGTGCGACTGAATAATGAAGCGCACTTTTGAGATGCCTGCCTGAAATCAGTAGGGCAAGCCGGAGAGATTCCGTTATCAATGCAAGCAGGTTCCTTTTTTGGAACAATTAGGGTGGTACCGCGGGATTCAACTCTCGTCTCTTTTATAGAGACGGGAGTTTTTTTATTTTTAGGGAGGTTTTAGCATGAAGTATGTAAAGAATTTTGCTCAGATCATAGATTCTGTGTTAGTTGAAAAACTTACAATCGAAGATGTGGAGCAGCTGATTGAAAAACCAAGATTTTCCAAACAAGGTGATTTAGCGTTCCCATGCTTCCAGCTTGCCAAGGTAATGCGTAAAGCTCCAGCAAAAATTGCTCAAGAACTCAGCAACAAGCTTCAAGGCAAGAGTCTGGAGCTTTTTGAAAAAGTCGAGCCAGCAGGGGGGTATGTAAATGCATTTCTCAATAAAAGATTGATTGCAAAGGAAGTAGTCAAGGAGATTATGGAGCATAAGGAACGTTACGGAGACCTTTCAATTGGAGAAAACGGAACTGTAGCAATTGATCTGTCGTCCCCAAACATAGCAAAGCCATTTTCAATGGGACATCTGCGGTCAACAGTGATTGGTAATGCAATCGCTCTAATTCTAGAGAAAACTGGATACAAGCCAGTGAAAATCAATCACTTAGGAGATTGGGGAACTCAATTTGGAAAGCTGATTACTGCTTACAAAATGTGGGGATCTGAAGAGAAAGTGAAAACCGATCCCATTAAGGAATTGCTGGCGCTATATATAAGATTTCATGAAGAGGCAGAAGCAAATCTTGAACTCGAACAAGCAGGACGTGATTGGTTCAAGAGACTTGAAGATGGTGACGAACATTCATTAGAACTATGGAAATGGTTCAGAGATGAATCACTGAAGGAGTTCACAAAGATTTATGATTTGATGGGCATTGAATTTGATTCCTTTGCTGGGGAAGCGTTCTATAATGATAACATGGCCGAAATTGTAGAACTGTTAGAGGATAGCGGACTGCTAAAGGAATCTGATGGTGCGCAGGTTGTTACCCTCGATGAGAATGAACTGCCTCCTTGCCTGATTAAAAAATCGGACGGTGCAACATTGTACGCAACAAGGGATTTGGCTGCGGCTAAATACCGGTTTGATCAGTATCGATTTGTGAAATCTCTATATGTGGTAGGGAATGAACAAAGCCTTCATTTTAAACAACTGAAGGCAGTTCTTGCGAAAATGAATTTTAACTGGGCAGATGATTTGGTTCATATCCCATTCGGCATGATGCTGAAGGACGGGAAGAAAATGTCCACCCGTAAAGGCAAAGTTGTTTTGTTAGAAGAAGTCATGAATGAATCGATTCAACTTGGATTAAAAAATATCGAGGAAAAGAATCCTTCCTTAGCTAATAAGGAGGAAACGGCAGCAATGGTTGGCACAGGGGCGATCATGTTCCATGACCTGAAAAATTTCCGGATGAATGATATAGAGTTTTCGCTGGGGGATATGTTGAAGGTGGAAGGCGAAACAGGTCCGTACGTTCAATATACCAACGCTCGTGCACAATCAATCTTGCGTAAAGCTGCATGGTCGGGAAATCTCGTAGACGTCTATCTGTACGGAGAGGCAGAATGGCCGGTTGTGATCGAGCTGCTTCAGTTTCCAGAAGCAATCAGAAGAGCAGCTGGCAAATACGATCCTTCACAAATTGCAAAATATGTCCTCGACCTTGCCCAAGCCTTTAATAAATATTACGGTGAAATACGGATTCTGGATGAAAACGAGGAAAAGGAATCCCGATTAGCACTTGTGTATTCTGTCAGTGTTGTACTAGAGGAAGGATTACGATTGCTTGGGATTAAAGCTCCAAAGGAAATGTAGAACATAAAGAGCCTCAGGCATTTGCCTGAGGCTCAACCTATTTGTACTAGGTTTCCCTTATAAAAATCAAAATTATATTTTGTTTTAATGAGAGGGCATTCATATGCATGAAACTGTTACAAGTAAGTACCAAAACACATGCCAATCATGGTAAAAGCTATTTTTAATGATGCTCCTTATACGCTGCGAATATTTCCTGTTCTGCTTCACTGTACTTAATTTCAACATCGGTTTCTTCAAAAAACCAGGTATCATTTGACTCGACAAAGAATGTTATTCCATCAATCTCTTGCTGCTCAGCGGCAATAGCAGGTGTTTCAAGAGCAAACGCAAGGCTGTACCCTTTGTTCTTGTCACCAAACCCGCCATATTGAGGGTAAAGGCGGATGAAAAACGGCTTTGCTGTACCAAATTCGTTCTCAAACCATTTGTATGCGCTTTGATCAATAGAGATTGTCATTTTTGCACCATCCTTTCGTTAGTTTAATTGTAAAGCCCTTTAAGGCTCTGCGTCGGTGCTTTATGTCACAGTTATACTGAAGTCAAGAAAGTGTCATAAATGAAAAAGTTATTCAATGTGTAAAGCCTATTCAACTTTAACAGTTCATTTACAAGTTTCCTGAACCCCCATGCTTTTCACGGAATTCAGGCTATATTTTGCGGATTGTAGTAAATATTCTTTTAATTGTTTAATGAGAATTTTTTACTACTGAGGAATTTGCACGGTTCAAAATCTTCTATTTAAAACTGGAATTTATCGAGGATTATTTCCAGTTCGCCAGAATATAGGACATTTTCGCCAGAATAACTTCGTTTCCGCCAAAATAATTGTGAACTTCGCCAATATATTTTTAAGTGGAGTAAATTTCACTCTAAATTTCAACAAAATTGAGATTCATGATCCCTGATTTATCTTCCCAATACCTCTTCCAAACAAAAAATCCCCTGCAAATGATTCAAGGGGATCAAAATCTCATTCAAGTTATACAGTTTTTTCTTTTTTGCGAATTGCTTCTGGAATGTAAACACAGTAGGGCTCGCTTTCCATATAGTCTCCTGTTACGGCATATGTTCTGGAGCGGGACCCGCCGCAGACGTAGCGAAATTCACAGACACCGCACTTTCCTTTGTATTTATCCGGGGTGCGCAGATCTTTAAAAATAGGGGATTCGCGATAAATTTCAGCAAGAGACTTTTCTCTAACGTTTCCCCCAACAAGCGGAAGAAGGCCGGATGGCATGACATCTCCTGTATGTGATACGAATACAAATCCATTCCCGTCATTAACACCCATGGGAGCGCGTTTAAGTCCATCTATGACAGATGCCATATCCTTGGTCAATGTATCCTCATATCGAATCTCGGACAGATCAACCCTTTTTCCCGTGCCTTTTGTTGGAATACAACCCGACGATAATGCTGAGCAGCGGTTGTTTTAATATCAAATGGTGCCGTTTTACTCAGTTCGTATAGCCAGCGGAAAACCTTCTCATGCTCTGTCGGTGTCAGGCAGGCGTCAAGCTGACCACGGCCAGTCGGCACGAGCAGGAAAATGTACCACATGACGACCTTTAGTTCCTTCATCAATTCAGCCATTTCCTCAAGATACTCAAAGTTATAACGTGATATAACCGTGTTTAGTTGGAGGGGCATTTGCAGTTCATTCAAGTATTTGACCTTTTCAATGGTCAATTCGAATGAACCCGGAGTACCCCGGAAATGGTCATGGATTTTCGGAGTCGGACCATCCAGGCTGAAAGCCCATCGCGATAATCCAACCTCTTTTGCCCGAAGCATCCGTTCTTTTGTCACATTGTCTGTTGCACTTGGTGTCATTGAAACTCTCATGCCCTTTTTTACAGCGTAATCAGCAAGCTCGAATAAATCTTCACGCATCATACAGTCGCCGCCGGTAAAAACAAGCATTGGGTTGTTCATTTCATAAATCTGGTCAATTAGTTTAAACCCTTCATCTGACGTTAATTCCATTGGATCAGGCTTATTCTGTGCGTCTGCCCGGCAATGTAAACACTTCAGCTGGCAAGCGCGTGTTACCTCCCAAATAACAATATAAGGGTTATTATTAAAATTTACCGGTTCCTGAGGTACTCTCATTGGGGATGGATGTTCGTTTCCATGCATATTTATCACCTTACTTAATCATAGTTTTAGCTTCATTATAAAAATCTTAGCCGTATTTGCATGTAAGGAATGTTACAACCAGATTCCTTTCTTCCTAAAAGTAATCAAAGTTTTTTCTTTATCATTTGTTTCCTCATGGAATATGTCTCAATTTGATGATGGCCAGTAAAAGTTGCAAAAAAATTTTAAACAGCATCAATGTGTTCCATATTCAGAAGTTTTATTTAGCGAAAAAACAATCTGAAAGTTCCGTAAAATCTTGAAACTAATCATTACTTCCATTCGTCTACTTAATGGGTGAAAATCGGCGGGCGAAATGAGGGATGAGCGGTGAGAAAAATAGTATCATCATTATCTGGATCCATATTGATTCTGCTTATTATCATTACCGTTATTGGATATTGTAAATATAAACCCAAACCCTCGATATTAGAGGTTTTTGTAAATAACCAGTCTGCTTTGGTCGAGCCCGGCACTTACTCATTGGAAAAATGGGGAAGAGAGGCTGCCGAAGATACGTACTCTGATCCAGTAACACTTGTACGTAATAATAACCCGATCGTCGTAGATCCCTCAGAAGAGATCATGCTTGAATTTGAAAGTTCACCGCAAACAGTTAAGTATTATTTATGGGATGTTAAAACAGGAAAGCTTGCTTATAAAGGTTTAAAAGGCTACCCGCTTAAGCTAGAGGATTCCAACGTTGAGTCTGGCGATTATGCAATGGAAATTCGGGCCAAGTGGGAGAATGGCTATGTACTTTATAACACGAGGATTCTCGTCTACAATGAGGCAAAGTGAAATGTAACCACTTATTTCCGTCCAAACACGGAAGCAAGTGGTTTTTTCTTATGATTTTGTCATGAATATTTCTTTCTGACCTAGCAATACTAAAACAGTACCAAAAATTAAATAGAAAGAAGGGTATATACCATGACAGTTGGAGCTCAAGTGAAACAAACTCTTGCTGGATTAAAAAGTGCTCAGGCTAGCTTTGAAACCTTCGCTCTTGGTACTGAAAATCAACAAGCAAAACAGCTTTACCAACAGGCGGCTACTCAAACACAATCCATAATTGACAGCATTCAGCCGCGCCTGCAGCAAATTGAGCAGGAAGAACCACAATATAAATCGTAATTCAGGGAGGGCAGGGTGAACCCGCCCTTTTCCTGTACATATGAGGTGAAGGAAATTGACAGTAGCAGCAAATGTGAATCAATGTCTATCCACAATAAAAGGTATAGAAGCAGAATTATCCACTTTGGCTTTGAATACCAACGTTGAAGAAGCGAGCAGGGTCTTCCATGAAACGATGCTAGTAATAGATGAAATTAAATTGGATTTAGAAAAACGAAAAAACGAGCTGGAAGTTAAAGAGCCCCAATACAAAGGCTAGCTTAGGAGTGGGATGAATGTCTGAATGGATGCATATCATCGTTCGATCAATACTATTTGTCGTTACATTATTTGCAATCACCAAACTTGGCGGAAAAAAACAGCTTGCTGAGCTTTCATTTTTCGAATATGTTTCAGGAATCACCATAGGCAGTATCGCCGGAGAGGTTATTATGGGCCTCGAAGGAAATATGTTCCATGGAGTTTTAGCAGTAATAATATTTGGGGGATTTACCTATCTAGTCGATGTTCTCTCAATCAAAAGCAAATCCTTCAGGGATGTAATTGAAGGTAAAGCCACCGTTTTGATTAAAGACGGCAAGGTTCTTGAAGAGAATATGAAAAAAGAAAAATATACAATCGACGAACTGAATTCCTTGCTTCGACAAAAAAATGTCTTTAAAACAGCAGATGTAGAATTTGCGGTACTTGAGCCAAAGGGAGATTTAAGTGTTCTTCTTAAAAGGGAAATGCAGCCTGTAACACCAAAGGATTTACATTTAAATGTTGCTCCAGAAAAAGAGACCCATACCGTTATTATGGATGGTGAAGTATTAAATGATCCGTTGACAGCAGCAGGTAAAAATCGTGGTTGGCTTGATATCGAATTAGCGAATTTAGGAGTCACTTTAGACAACGTATTCATTGGACAGGTTGATTCATATGGAGAATTGACGATTGATACATATGATGACCAACTTCAGGTTCCATCACCACAGCCAAGGAAGCTGCTTCTAGCCATGCTGAATAAGTGCCAGGCAGACCTAGAACTGTTCGCATTGGAAACAGATTCAATTGAAGCTAAGCAAATGTATAATAAAAACGCAACAAAACTACTGAAAGCAATTAATAAGGTAAAGCCATATTTAAATTAAGACCAACCATGAATGTTATCTATTACCGGAATAATCGGAGGCAGATACCTAATACTAAATATGGAGGGACAAAACTGTTCCTCTAATCTAAAAAGGGGTGCTGCCGAATGAATAGATCCGCATGGATTTCCACGTTAATGAGATCAAATATTCCTCAAAACATGATGAAAACGTTCGGATATAAAAGAAAAAGGAATCGCTCCATGACCTATTCTTTGATGGGTGTCGCAGTAAGTGCTGCAGCAGCCTATTTATTTAAGAATCGAATGGGCGGAATGAGGCAGCTTTTCCAAAACACAAATAGGCAAGCAGGATTTAATAGACCGATCTCTCCTGGGTTAACTGAATTCGCGAAGGAAATTACTTCAGGAATGGACACTAAAATGAGTGGTTCAAGCACTGGAGGATCAGGAGTCCATTCAACAAGTTCAACAAGTCCGGAGAGCAGCCAAATCATCAATCAAATTGCTTCCACAGTAAAAGAAACAGGGAATGGCCAGCGAGTAGATGAACTGGCAAACAAGCTGATTAAAAACAACTTGTAAACCCGTAAGCCCGCTTTAAGAGCGGGCTTTTTTTGTTGAAATGACATGGTCCAGTCAAATTATTAGTTCATATTTCCCTTGAGTTTACAAATATTTAGGTAAGGTGGCATATAACTCAAAAATTACAACAAGATTAAACTTATGTTTCAAGAAGATTACAAAGGTTACATCCAAAAGGAAAAAAGAGCCTTAAATACCTTATATTAATAAGGTTTAAGGCTCTTTTTTCTATGAAAACGAAATTATTACCAAGGAAAACTATTCCTATGCAGGCAAATATTATAGATTCAAAACTAAATTGATAGACTCTAGTATAAATTTGTAACAGAAATCAAAGGAGTTGCTCAACATGAAAAAACAGCTTTTGACGGTGGCTGCAACGGCCGGATTTTTATTTACTTCATTTAGTGGTTCAGCAAGCGCACATGAAAAATTACTTACTGTTCAAACAGGTGATTCTTTGTGGAAGCTTTCTCAAACATATAATGTTGCTATAAATGATATAAAAACATGGAATAAATTATCCACTAATACCTATGTAAATCAAAGACTTTCAGTCCTTGCACCGCACAGCCATACATCAACAACAAGCGTAAGCACAAATACAACAGGAACTAATTATGTCGTGAAATCCGGCGATACTCTATGGGGAATATCAAAAACATATCGTTTATCGATTACTGAACTAAAATCGTTAAATGGTCTAAGATCCGATACCATCTATCCAGGACAAAGGATGAAGGTTTCAGGTGCTGCTCCTGCAACTGCAAGTGCATCGACCTCAAGCACATACATTGTCAAGAGCGGAGACAATCTATCACTAATTGCTGCTCGCCATAATTTATCGCTATCAGAATTAAAATCTATCAATAATCTTAAATCAGACGTAATTTATCCAGGCCAAGTCTTGAAATTGTCAGGAGCTGCTTCTGCTCCGGTGGCAACGAATGTTGCAAACGCTAGCGCTACTGTGACGGCAACGTACTCAACAGTTTCTAAGGTAAACGCATTGATTACTGAAGCGAAAAAACATATCGGTGTCCCCTATATTTGTGCAGGCAGCACACCATCTGGATTTGATTGCAGCGGATATTTGAATTATGTATACGCTAAAGTTGGAATCACGGTTCCACGCACCGTAGAAACAATTTGGAATGCAACAAAACCTGTTTCATCACTGCGGGCAGGGGATTTAGTATTCTTCGAGACGTATAAAACTGGCCCTTCACATGCAGGGATTTATATTGGAAACAATAAATTTATCCATGCCGGTACATCCAGAGGAGTCGAAATCAGTGACATGGACAATACCTACTGGAAGCCGCGTTATCTTGGAGCAAAAACAACATTTTAAAATAGTCTTTAAGCTTTACCCAAAGCATTTTAAATTTAAACCTCCTTTCTGGAGGTTTTTTATCTTTCTTGTGTAAATTTATTATATCTATTTAAAAGAGGCGAAATATTAGTTTAAATTTGTAAATACATCTGTTTTTGACGTATAATCCAATTAAAATCTTATTTACTAAAGTGCACTTGGAGAATTCGTACACTTTTAAAAATAGTGTGCTTGTACATAGTGAATTCTGGTGAGTTTAATGATTTGGAGGCATAGATGAAGTGAGAATTCCTATATTAAAATTGAAAGATTATTTATTAGTTTCTATACAGGTTGAATTAGATGACCAAACGGTTCTTACTTTTCAAGAGGATTTGCTGAATAAAATTAAGGATACTGGTGCAAAAGGGGTAGTCATAGACCTTACTTCAGTAGATATGATTGATTCATTTATCGCAAAAGTTTTGGGCGATGTCATTGTCATGACTAGTCTTATGGGTACAAAAGCGGTGCTGACCGGAATCCAGCCTGCTGTTGCAATTACCTTGATTGAACTCGGCATAACATTGGATAATGTTCACACTGCCTTGGATCTTGAACAAGGAATTACGATATTAAGCCATTTGTTAGAGGGTTAGCCATATGACAGAACCAATTGTAATTAATATTAATAATGAATTTGATATAGTACTCGCCCGCCAAAAAGGGAGAGAAGTTTCAAAGGACCTGCAGTTTGGTGGAGTTGACCAGGCGAGGATCACGACAGCGATATCGGAGCTTGCGAGAAATATCTATCTTTACGCGGGCAGCGGACAAATTACCATCAGTGTGTTAGAAGAGAGCGGCAGAAAAGGGATTCATATTTCAGCTACTGACAATGGTCCAGGGATAAATGATATCCGCATGGTTTTGCAGGATGGATATTCAACTTCTGGTGGCCTAGGTGCAGGACTTCCTGGTGTAAAACGTTTAATGGACAGTTTTGATATTGATTCTATGCCGGGAACAGGAACCACAATTTCTATTACTAAATGGGCAAGATAGCCGGTAATTAATATGAAATTAAAGAAAATCCATCATGTTGCAGTTATATGTACTGATTATGAAAAATCCAAGGATTTCTACATAAACGTTCTCGGGCTTGAGGTAATCTCAGAGATCTATCGAGAGGATAGAGGTTCATATAAACTTGATTTAGCTGTAGGAAATCACTGCCAAATCGAAATATTTTCATTTCCAGATGCTCCTGAGCGGCTAACCTATCCCGAGGCAGCCGGTCTGAGGCATCTCGCTTTTGAAGTTGAAGATGTACCTTCTTCAATAACAAAACTTAAAGCCTATGGGATTACAGTAGAACCTTTAAGGTATGATCCTTTAACAAAAAAACAGTTCACTTTTTTCACAGATCCAGACGGGCTGCCAATAGAATTATATGAAGCCTGATTATTAATTCCCCGAAAATCCCCTCTTCAATATGAACCATTTAGCAAAACCAATTTAAGGAAATTCATTTAATATCCATAAAAAAGGATGTTCTGCGGCCCGCGAACATCCTTTTTACTTATCTAAACAGTCCATTGTTTCAAAACCTGCTGTCGTGCGGTTTCAATGATTTCTTCCTCTGGAGTATCACGATCAGCAATCACATTGGTCAAATAATTTTTGCCCTTTAAATCCACTGTAACAGTCACTTCTCTCATTTCACATTTTCCTTTCTGATTATGTTTATCATGATGGTTTAAATAAAATTTCCATGTTATTCTAATTACCAACTTACATACAAGAATAAACATGTGGGACATGAAGTTGAGGAAAAAATAAATTAACTTACTTTCAAATTCAATGGAGTGGAAACCAATTATCAAATTGAAGAAAACCACGTGTTAAATATTTTAAGGCGAATTCTAATTGTTTGCTCCTCCCTAGAACGGGAAAAGGACTATATATTGATCTAAAGGAGGAACTTACCATGGCAAATGACAACAAGAAGCAGCAAACTTTGGCTGAATATGAAAGTGAAAAGTTGGGAAACGCAAAGAAAGTTGATGAATTCAAGGATCAGGGCAGGGTTCCCGATCAGCAGCACCGATTAAAAGATCAGGAAAATTTAAGAAAGTAGCGACAGAAATATTTTTTCAGTAAGGCCGGATGAGCTCATTCTCCGGCTTTTTATTGTGAAAAAATCCTAGGCTTGGAAGGAATTATAGACATGGAACATTATGATATACAATTAAATATAAAATTTTAGGAGTACTATAGATTGAGGAAGTCAGGCATAGCTGCTGCATAAAGTAGTTTTAGCTGTCAATAATGGAGAAAGCGGTTTATCTATTTACCGAAGTGGACCACGCCTTAACTTTATAGATTGCTGTCCAAATTAAAAGAGGGTAGGTTAACACTTTATAAGAATGTTTATGATATACTACCCGTAATTGAAATACGAAAGGGAGAAAATATGAAAGCATTAGGCACTTTACCGAATACAGTCCCCGCAGCGAATATACTGGAAAGCATCGGAGAGAATATATTAATTGCTGATACTTCTTATAATGTCGTATGGATGAATCCTTCGGCTGCTACCCTATTATCGCATATAGTGCCTTTATTCGGCTTAGAAAAAGTTGAAAATGTCCTCGGTATGAATATGTCCTTTTTTCATAAAACTCCGTCAAGACAAGAGAATATCATGAGTAGCCTAACATCTACCCACAGAGCAAGAATCCATATTAAGGATACGTTTGTCACAGATATTATTATAACCCCGGTCCGTTCGGATAATGAAATACATGCATATATAGTTATGCTTATGGACGTGACGACGACAGCTGAAGAAGAAGGGCGCAAGGAGAGGCAAATCAAGGCGTTATCTGTTCCCATCATGCAAATTTGGGACAGTGCTATTGCAATACCGTTATTTGGGGATTTTGACCTTGACAGAGGCGAACTGCTTTTGAACAGGGTTTTGCAATATACAGTGGAAAATCGGATCAAATATGTATTAGTTGATGTTAATGGACTTACAGAGTGGAATAATGAAACAGGATCCTATATCAAAAAGTTAGGAGATACAGTGCGAATCATCGGTGCGGAATGTTATATAGCTGGCATATCTCCAAAAGATGCGATTTCATTTTCAGAGTTCGATTTTAAATACCCTACATTCGCAAGCATACAAACCGGTCTTCTCAAGATTTTTGAGAATGAAAACAAATCACTTGGATAAATATTGCTAAGTCTTATATCACCATCAACGGCATATGTGTCAATAACCAGACATGAAGATGGTTTTTTTGTGACAGGCACTCTCCAAAATATTGGAGGGTGCCTATCATTTTATTATAAAAAAAGAAGGAAAAATTTTACTATGAGTTGAATAGTGTATAGAGAAAAAAAAGAGATTAGAAAAGGGGATCGATTGTTTTGAGAGAACACAATGCAGACCGTGCAGGAAGCTTATTGGTAACGACAGCAGTTATCTTGCTTTTTGCCTCTGTGCCAATTGGTATATTTTTAGTTGCATTTATACACCAGTCCTTCTATTTAAAGAAATCCTACTGGTATTTTGACACTCCAATGTCGTCCTATGTCACCATGGTAGCAATGTTCCTGATCATACCAGTACTATTGATATTCATTGCTATCTATTTATTTAAGTCATATGAATCAAAAAAACGCAGCTTGATTTTAGCTATTTCGACTTTGATAACCATTGTAATCACTGGAATTGGCGGTTACCTGAGCCTTGATAATTATTATTATATGGATAAGACAGGTCTCTATTATGATGATCTCTGGGGAATGGAAAAAACGGTCTATGCCTGGGATGAAATCACAGCAATGAAACAGATCAATAAAAAAGAAAATGGAACTTTAAGTCCTGAAAAAGTCATTTTCACGTATGGTGATGATAAAATTGAATTGCCCTTGACACCTAAACTTCGTAACGAAATCGAGCCTGTTATCGGTTATATCGAAAACGCAAAAGGGGTTAAACTTGTCATGGAAACCCGTACAGTAGAATAATTAAAAAACCTTTCATAAATTAATGAAAGGTTTTTTATCGTCAATTTTATATCATTCGATATTTATGCATAAAATGCTTTTTCAGGCCTTCTGCCAGCAAGAAAAAGCTGATGATCATCAATGAGATGAATAAGACGGTATAGTATGGGATCCATGTGTTTACCCAAATATCTCTAAGAATGTCCTGTAGCATTACTGGATAGGAGAGTGAAGTAGAGATATTCGCATAGGCCCCTCCTAATGTTGAAACGAACTTTCTGCTAACAAATATCTGAATGACACCAAGCTGGGACATCAGGAATAGGACACGTCCGAGGTCTGTTGCGAAAGATGTCAGCACAAGGGGCCGCAGGTGTGGCCAGTAATGACGCCGAAGCATATTCAGCTTGTTGGTGCCGGATGTTTCTGCTGCTTCCATGAATTCTTTAACCGACAGTTCCGCCATTTGGCTGCGAACTAATTCAGACACACGGCCCACTTCTATAATCGCAAGAATAAAGACATACCAAAAGAAAATACTCTTCGAAAAATATATAAATGGAATCCCTATTATTAACGCAACCAAAAAGATCGGCGGGATAAAAGACAATAAATAATTCCAGCTGTCGAGAATCCAGCGGAAAATTTTAAAATTTGCTGCAGCAGCACCAAGAGGTAATGCAAGTAAATATCTTAAACCTGCAATCAAAAAGACGAGAATCATTGTTTCTCTCGTTCCTGTCACTAGGAGACTGAAAAGGTCCCGTCCGGATTTGTCGCTTCCCAGCCAGTTAGTATTGGAAGGGGGATAGGGTGGAATCGATAAATGGCCGGCCGCATCCTTACGCATGACTTCCTCCTTTAGCTCTGAGTCAACAAACGGAAGATTGCTGCCGCCGACAGCAAAGATTAAATAAATCGTAAACAAAATGGTCCCCATCAGTAAAGGTATATTCCTCATAGTTTATCTCCCATGTCGTATGGCGTTGATTTGTAGACTGCAATCAGGCTGATGATATGAACAATTAGAATAAAGGCTGTGAAAATCAAGGTGTAGGCAATCGCAAGTATAGGCATACCTAAGTTTCGGTCACTTCCAACTGCAAATACGGGGCCTATATAGATTGATTTCAAGAAAAAATAACCCGCTCCCCGATAATCTGTGAATCTCTCAATAATAAATAGATTCGATAGCATATAAAGAACAATCGTATTAAAGTGGCGAAGCATCTTAATTCGGATATTTGCAAGGATATGGCGATAAACAATGATTATTTCTTTTAGACCCTTGGATCTGGCTGTCCGAACATAATCCTTTCCGGTCTCCTCTTCAATAGCAGAGGAAGTAATGGTAGCCATGTAGAATAGAGGATAAATCATTAAATAAATAATTTGCATATAAATATTGTCTGTGTTATCACTTCCAAACAGGTCAATATGGGGGACAAGGCCCTTATAAAACAAATCCATCAGAATGATTTGTAATGTGATGACGATAAAGAAATCTGGCAGAGAAAGGAAAAACCAGGTTGATCCCTTTCCGAAGAATCCCCATTTACGAAGTGAGAGCCGATGATCAAAAACCCCCTTTAATATACCAAGGAAATATCCCAAAATTAATGCGGGAATTACGGTCATCGCGCTTCTTTTTAATGTTTTCCCAAGTATTTCTTCAACCGTATAGTCCATAGTATAATCCCCAAGTGATTTATTCCCCTTAATATAGGTATAAAGACCAATAAACTCAGCTTTATGTTTTTCAAAAGAATATGTATAGGTAGCATCCTTAAAAACACCTGCGTCAGTACTTTCATAACTTACATCCCTAGGAATCAAGATTATAAATGTGAGTAACACTGAAGCAAAAAACCAGGTTGTAATACTTTTAATTATTCCTTTAACCAATTCCAAAACATTTCCATCCCCTTATTACTTTTTGACTATATTAAAATTACTCCAGCAGGGTAGGAATCTCCTTTAATTTTTTACGAAAAATGGAAAAATCCAGACACTAGCGCCTGGATTCTTTAAGGTAATATTGAAATGCGTATCCAAGTATGGAGAATGAATAAATAATACTGAA
The DNA here is from genome assembly GCF_036967045.1 of Bacillus sp. JJ1609. Taxonomy (NCBI): domain Bacteria; kingdom Bacillati; phylum Bacillota; class Bacilli; order Caryophanales; family Bacillaceae; genus Bacillus; species Bacillus sp. JJ1609. The sequence goes on from NZ_JBALSS010000013.1 coordinate 115,336, forward strand.
AAAATAAAGAGGCTTCAGCCGCTCTAATTTATAGATATTCATCCTTTTAAAAAGGGAGCTGAAAGGATACGCCATAAGAAAATCGATTACAAAATTGATTCCTAAGTATTGCCATATATTTCCATAAGCCGGTCGAAATACCCACAGATTTGCTGCCATGAAAGGACCAATGGTGAAAGAGAGATCATTGATTATTTTTGACCCAACCCCTCCCGTCACTCTCCAAAGCTTAAACTGATTTGACAAGATTAATAAAATCGCAACAAGTGATGTAATAAATAAGGTTACAGGCCAAAAGCGCTTAAAGGAACGCTTTGGATATAGCAACAGTGATGACCAGGATAAGAATACCATTCCAATTCTAAAGAGATTTAACAGCATGAAGTGCTCCTTTCAGGTTACTTAGTTCTCTGTAAAAAGGTGTAATTTTGAATTCCATGCATAGTTTCTCCATTTTTACAAAATATAAAAGTAGCTAAGAAATCTTTTCCGTTGTTTTAATTCAAGGATTATGTTAAATTTAACCACAGACACGACTTTTGTCCTATTAAGGAGAATTGTGCCATGATAAATGAAGATGAAAAGCTGATATTTTTAAAAGAACTTGGACGTCTTATCGAAGATTACAACAAATGTTGTGATGACCAATACCAAGAGCAGATTTATGAAGATATTATGCATTTAATCAGTGTGATCAATTAATATGAATGTTTTTGTGAGGATGAAACAATTCCTAATTACTTTAACTTTGACAGTGTGACATAACGAAGAGTCCTTATAGAATCATATTAAGTTAAACTGCTTCAACAATTTGAAGTGGTTTTTATATTTTTCTATACAAATTATTTTTGGAAGGTTATCATAAACAAAGATACATTTTCCAGGTAAGGCTTTTTGGGGGGTAAAGGGAAAATTGGTAAATGAGAGACTGCAGGAACTCGAGCAAAAAATAAAAGAGTATGAAATCATTTTATCTGAGATGGCCGCACCGATTATTCCTTCTATCGTTCCTGAAACGATTCTAGTTCCGATTACGGGTTTGCTTCGAATGGAAAGATTCGACAAAATACGCGAAAAGCTGCTTACTTATATCCATAATAAGGATATTGAAACAGCCATTATTGATCTTACTGATATCACAGGGGAACGGGTTGAGAATCTCTGTCTTGATGAAATAGGAATTGAATTGCAAGAGATGGCAACTTCCATGTCCCTGATGGGAGTCAGGACCTTGTTTGTAGGTATGAATACTGAGCTTGTAAAGCGAATGGTGCTTGCAGGCATTAAATTAGAAGCGCAAACATTTTCGACCTTCCAGTCTGCATTAAAATTTTTAATGAAGGAAAAGGGTTTGGAATTCAGGAAAATAGAAGAATAGAGAAAACCCCGCTGCTAAACATGCAGCGGGGTTTCTCTATTCTTATCCTGAATGTCTTATAAATTAGTTATTCGGTTCTGAAGGTGTGGAAATCTCTTCAAGTGCCTGGCCAACTTCATCATCAAGCTTTTCAGTTACTGCTATATCTCCTAAAGATACAATTCCAATCAGCTTTCCATCCTCGACAATAGGCAGACGGCGAATTTGGACATCTGCCATTAAGTCAGCAGCTTCCTGAGCCGTCATATGGACAGTGCCTCTGACAGGGTCTGTTGTCATTACTTCTGAAACAGGAGTATCAAGCGACACATTTGCTGCGACTGCCTTTAAGACGATATCTCTGTCAGTTGCAAGCCCAGTGAGCTGTTCACCCTCACATATAGGGATGACACCTACGTCAAGATCCTTCATTTTTGCTGCTACTTGATGTATTGGTGTATCAGGACTGCAGAATTCAACATTTTTTGTCATTATTTTTTCAATATTCATCGTTATTCCTCCTCGTGTAATCGACACTTTGGATTTACCCGATGATTATATAAGCAAAACTGTTAGTTTTTTGCAGTTTGACTTGGTAGAATAGAAAAATAGTAATATTCAGAGGATAAAGGGGGATGGACCATGATTGATTTAAGAAGCGACACAGTCACCAAACCAACAGAAGAAATGCGCAAGGCCATGTATACAGCTGAGGTTGGCGATGATGTCTACAAAGAAGACCCGACAGTAAGGGAACTAGAAGAGACAGCAGCAGACATACTGGGAAAGGAAGCCGCATTATTTGTTACGAGCGGAACACAGGGAAACCAAATCGCTGTCCTTACTCATTGCCGCCCGGGACAGGAACTGCTTCTTGAGGCAGAATCCCATATATTTTATTATGAATCAGGTGCTGTTTCGGCCCTTGCCGGAGTTCAAACAAGAACAATTGCAGGGAACCGCGGCGCAATGGATCCCAAATCGGTTTTAAGCGCAATTCGTAGTGAGGATATCCATTATCCTGAAACAGGGTTGATTTGTCTTGAAAACACCCATAACCGTGCAGGAGGAGCTGTTATTCCTGTTGGCAATATGGAGCAAATATACAATATCGCTAAGGATCATAAAGTTCCTGTCCATTTGGATGGAGCCCGTCTGTTCAACGCAGCTGCTGCTGCAGGCCTAGATGTTAAGGAATTTACGAAAAGCACTGATACCGTACAAATTTGCCTCTCTAAAGGATTAGGGGCTCCAGTAGGGTCTTTACTTGCAGGAACCACCGATTTTATCCAACAGGCCAGAAAATGGAGAAAACGCCTTGGAGGCGGAATGAGACAGGCAGGTGTCATTGCTGCACCTGGACTGATCGCCTTGACAAAAATGAAAGACAGGCTTGGTGAAGACCAATGGAATGCCAGGGTTCTCGCAGAAGGAATTGAAGCCATTCCTGGAATGAAGCTGGCAAGCCAGCCAGAAACGAACATTGTCGTTGCAGACGTTGCGGATTTAAACATTACATCCGACATTTTTGTTGAAAGGCTCCGCGCAGAAGGAGTGATCACTGGCACATTCGGAGCAACCCATGTAAGGTTTGTTACCCATTTTGACATATCAGAAGACCAGATTCAGCAGGCCATTGAAGCTATAGCTAGAGCAGCACGACAATAAGATAAGCGCAAGCGCCTAGTAAAAGGAACGGCGACTAACTAAGCCACGTCCTGTGGCAACCTCGGCACTAGTACATCGTGTCCGTCGAAGAGCCGAGCACATTTTCTTTCTTATCTTTTAAGAAGAAAGCTGGATGATCATAGACATCATCCAGCTTTTTTTAGGAATATTTAACATGAACCCGATGCTTTCACATTTCCACCCATATAATCTGCAGTTCGGTCACATAAGGCATATATCCGGTATAATTCTATCAATATTTACAAATTTATCTGTGCATTGTCCACATTCCAATGTCTTTAAATCCCAGCCGTTTATATATGCGGCCTGCCTCTGGATTATCATAAAATAGACAAAGAATTTTACCTTCATTCATAACATCGGTAAACAACTTCTGCATAACAGCAGTCGCAAGTCCTTTTCGTCTGTAGTCTTTATGTGAACAAACACCCACAATCATAGCTGACATTGAATTTTCAGCAGCTGTAGCTGCAGATGCCACCATTTTTCCATCTTCCTCTATATAATATGAGCGGCCTGTTTTATTTTCCATTGATTCCACCAGTATTTTACGTGCGTTTGGATTAGGAAAAAATTCTTCTATGCTTCCCCGAAGCTCTAAGATTCTGTCTACGTCATCGATTGTAGCTGTCTTAACTTCTTGTGTCGTTCTCCCAATTAGGTCTGCCGAAGTACATTCTGCAAAATATGTAACTTGTTTCTTTCCAAGGTTCAGATCCTCAATGCCTTCAAACTTTGCAACAAGCGTACTTTTTCCTGACAGAAATATCTTATTGTGATAGGATTTCATTATTTCAGCAAATTCCTCTGCAGGAAGTGCATTCTCATCCTGTGAATAGGGGATAAAAGAATTGTGAAAACGAAGCAAAACAGACTTGATTTTACCCTCCGTATCAAATACTCCCCATAGCTCCTGCATTTCCGAATCGTAGCCAAACGCCTCGATGTCACCGATGATAAACAGATTAATAGATGGCTCTTTTTTCAAAAGAACCATCACGTGATTATTGTCAGATGCTGTAAGTTTTCTAATCATCCCAATTTCTCCCTTTAATATAGTTTTTTAGTATCTTATTTTAAAGGTGAAAATTTATCAAGTATAATTTTGAAAAAATAGTAAGCTCTGTTAACAATATGTAAACAGATGCGTAATTTGATAAGCAAATTTTATAAAGGTATAATTGAATTATGTTTTTTTTGAGAGTTGCAGAAATGGGGAGATTAACAATGTATATTGTCCACTCAACCGTGAACGTGCCTGAAGGAAAAGTCGATGAGGTAATAGCTATTTATCAAAAAAGATCTAGATTAGTAGATGAGTATGAAGGCTTTATCTCCTTCCAATTGCTGCAAAACGAACTGACAACATCCGAATTAACAGTCCAGATTTCCTGGGATACAAAGGAAAATTATATAGCGTACATTACGAGCGATGCATATAAGAAAGTCCACGAGTTAGAAAAGAACTACCCTGACCAGGAGCTTGCATCCATCAAGCCAAAGGTACAAAGATTTATGGTGGTGGCAAGATGAATCCTGAGGCAATTAATAATATTATAGATGAAGTCACGGAAGGCATTTACCGAGATTATCCTGTGCTGCTCGAAAAATATGGGGAACAGGGAAGAAAGAAATGCCGCGAGGATAATGAACACCATATTAAACATCTCCAAACAGCTATATCTATGGGGGATGAACAATTTTTCATTGATTATGCCCACTGGTTAAACGGAATATTAACATCAAGAGGTATGAAAACTGACCATCTTGTAGACAATTTTGAGAGACTTCAGTCCGCATTCAGAAATTATACAGATGAAAATTCTGCAAAATACATCAGAATACTTGAGGGTTCTATCGAATCATTACAGCCAGCTGAAACTCAAGAATAGAAATGTGGTGAAGTATATTGGAAACAGGAATTGCGCTTGCTCAGCTCTTGCTCAAAGGAAAGCAAGAAGAATCGTGGGAACTGATTGAAGAAGAACGGAAAGCTAATCGAGATAGCCTTTTTATTTATGAATCGATCTTTACAGCTGCCATGAGGCATATCGGCTATCTTTGGGAAACCAACAATATTACAGTTGCTGATGAGCATCTCGCAACTTCAACGTGCGATTTCCTGCTTGCGCGCTATCTCTGGCAAAAGAAAAAAGATCATCACATTGATTCGATTGAAAAAAAAGCGATGTTTCTTTGCGTGGAAAATGAACAACATTATCTCGGTCTAAAGATGACAAGCCAGCTGTTCAGTGAAGCAGGCTGGGATACGCGGTTCCATGGTCCAAATCTGCCGCTGGAATATGTTAAAAAAGCAGCGGAAGAATGGAAACCGGACGCTATATGTATTTCTTTTTCCATCCTTTATCATGCTGAACATCTGGAGCCATATATTAAAGAATTAGAGAGACTCCCAAATCGCCCTGCTATCATCGTGGGCGGAAGACTGCTTGAAAAATATGAATTTACCCGCCATGGATCAGAACGGACAATATTCATTAAAAATCTGGAGGGCGTGAAAAATTGGCTTGACCGTCATCCGCATGGAGTGAAATCGAGTGTCGGCTATTAAATTTTTGCCCCAACCATATTTTTTAATTGATCGGGATTTTCAAATCCTCGGTTATTCAAATAAGAGTACGGAAGTTTTCGTAATAGGCAATAGTTTTTTACAGCTTATCGATTGGGAAAGCAGGTCAAAGGCTGAAAGGCTTCTTGGATATACGTTCAAAAGGGCCGAGGGTGAACTGATCATGAAAACAAAAGAATCACCTTACGCACTTGTTGATATAAGCATTAACTGGGAGGGCAACGAAGGCCATGTTATCTGCATTGAAAAAGATCATCGCCTAGCGGAATTAGAAAGCATTGTGGAGAAACACCGATTAAGACTGGCAGAGACGAATCTCGAACTTCTGGAAAAGAAAGAGCAAGTTGAAAAAACGTTATTTGAAATAAAAAATCTATCCTGCCCTTTTATAAAACTGACGAAAAATGCTGCCTTGGTGCCACTCTTTGGCAATCTTGACGCAGAGCTGATCAGTCAGAACGAAGGACGTGTACTTCAAAAAGCACTAGATGGAGGCTATGATGAAATTTTGTTTGATTTTAATGGTGTTGGCGAACTAACAAATGATGGAGTAGAATCCTTCATCTCACTTATAAATGAACTTCAGATCATGGGTCTCCATCCAAGCATTATTGGTATAAAACCAAACCACGCTTTATATTTGAACCGCACAAACTCCAAACTCGATGTCCCATTTTTGAATAGCTTAAGTAAAGCCTTAAAAAAATCTTTATAAACTTTTAAAAAACACTTCGAAGGGAAATCGAAGTGTTTTTTTGATTTATGGAATTTGGAGAAGGCATTTTTCTTAATGGACAGCTAGCGATTTTTAAATCCATATATCATAACAGCAGTACTGAATAGTTCGAATGCTTAGGTCATCATGAAGGATATTTTCTTAAATAAATGCAGCCGAAATTACCGCCTTTTTATCCGTAGTTAGATCCAGCTAAATGCTTACCAACCCACCATTTTGACAAAAAAACACCTAGTTTCCCAACTACATCCCAGCTATTATTTTCCATTTTCATCATAAATAAAATCCTTATATTCTGTTAAAATCCGAACTTTTTTACCCCCTATACTATAGAAGGAGTTGGATTTATTTTCATACTTCTATGGCAAAAAACCTATAAATATGAATGGAAATTTAGTTGAAAAAAAGGTCCCAAATCTTTGCAGGACAAGCTTAAAACCAATACTTATTTCCCAATTAAAACACCCGGGTTATGTGTTGATATTAGCAGAAAATTTGAAATATACTTAACTCGCAGCCAGCAAGCTGCCAAAATTTTTCGTAGGTGAGAGGAGCAAAAGGATGAAGAAGAAAAGAATACTCGGCTCTGCAGTACTTAGTTTGGCAATGGGAGTTTCCATGTTTGCAACAGGGGCTTTTGGCGCAGGATCGTCGGAAAGCCAAGATACTTATCGAGTTTTAATTCAGGGTCCGAGTTCCGAGAAAGCGAAAGTAAAAGATCAATACGGCGAACGCTGGAATTTTGGCAGTGAAGGATTCACAACCGAAGTGAATGGGAAGCAGTATCAGGCTCTTTTGAACAACAAAAATTTGAAGATTTCTAGAGTTGAGCAACTTACAGTCGAAGGCCGTGTTGATGCTAATGGGAAAGGGAAGGGGGACTATACAGTTCAGGCTGCTTATCCATCCGACCAGACTCCTTGGGGAATCCAGGCAATCTACAATGACAACAATATCACTTATACGACTGGAGGGGATGGAATCAAGGTTGCAGTCCTAGACACAGGCGTAAACCGTAATCACATTGACTTAACTGATAATGTCGAACAATGTAAAGATTTCACCCAGACTAGTTCTTCACTGGTAAATGGCTCGTGTACTGACCGTCAAGGCCATGGAACACACGTTTCTGGAACTGTATTAGCAAACGGTGGATATGATGGAGCAGGTGTTTACGGTGTCGCACCAGACGCTGAGCTTTGGGCATATAAAGTGTTAGGTGACAATGGGTCTGGTTATTCAGATGACATCGCTGGAGCAATCCGTCATGCTGCAGATGAGGGAGTTCGTATAGGCACTAAGGTTGTTATCTCTATGTCTTTAGGCTCTAGTGGAAAAGATTCAATGATTGCTAGTGCGGTAGATTATGCATATGGTAAGGGAGCGTTAGTGGTTGCAGCTGCAGGCAACAGCGGTCCGAGTGCTAATACAATCGGCTATCCAGGTGCATTAACAAATGCGATTGCGGTAGCATCACTTGATAACACTTTTGTAAATGGAACGCATAAGGTTTCTGACTTCTCTTCTCGAGGAAACCCAAATACTGACGGTGATTATGTAATCCAGGAAAAAGATATTGAAGTGTCAGCACCGGGCGGAGGAATCTATTCAACTGCAGTTGATGGAAACTATACGACAATGAGCGGTACATCAATGGCAACTCCACACATTTCAGGCCTTGCAGCTAAACTTTGGTCTTCAAACAAATCCTGGAGCAACGCTCAGCTTCGTTCTGAAATCCAAAGACGTGCCAAGCTGTATGATATCAAAGGTGGAACAGGAGCAACTACTGGCGATGACTATGCTTCTGGATTTGGATTCCCACGTGTAAAATAAGCAATTACAAACTACAAACAATGCCAGCCATCCGGGTTGATTGATCCGGGTGGCTATTTAATTGAAGCTATCTTAAATAGCAGATAATAAAGAATTTTTAAAAAATGGTACTTTTGCACTGTTTAAAATATTCTAAAAGATGGTAGATTAAAAAGAAAACGGCAGGTGAACGTATGCAATTCGGTCCACTTATTAAATTTTATAGAATACAACAGGGCTTAACACAAAAGGAACTGGCAGTTGGCATATGTTCGGTTCCGCATTTGAGTAAAATTGAGAGTAACTCAAAGGAAGCTAATGAAGAGACGATGGGCTTGCTGCTCGAAAAGCTTGGAGTGAATATTTCTTCTATAACAGAAAATGAAGAACAGATTAAACATCTGGTAACTGAGTTAAATGAAAAAATTGATTACTATCTAAATGATGAAGCCGACCAAGTAATGGAAAAACTAAAAGAGTTTGAAGGAATCATTCCATTTACTACGAACCTACATACATATGAACTTAGTAAATATAGATACTTGATTTTTAAAGAAATCCTTCCAGAGGCACAAAAACAATACGAACTTTTGAACAAACAGAAGAATATATTTTCCCAACCTCAAATGGCTTTATTTTCCTATCTTTATGCTGTATGGTTATTAAAGAAGGGCATTTACAAAAAGGCAGATGAGCTGCTTGATTCCATCGGGAAAGATTCTAAAATTGAAATCTCTAGCGGTGAACTGTTTTACCATAGAGCGATCGCGAAGACCACATTAGAAGAGCCTGGATACGCGATCTATTATGGAAAGCTTGCCCTGCAGGAATTCATGGAAGACCATAACTTTAAAAGAATACTTCATGCTATGATGCTGCTTGGCATCAATTACACCCATTCGAAGATTTATGAGGAAGCCCAAGATTGCTTCAAGCATCTGATCAGGAACGCAGAATTATTGCAGGCTACCCAACTGTTGCCTGAAATTTATCATAATATGGGCTATCTGCAGAAGAAGCTTAAAAACTTTGAAGAAGCCATAGTCTTCTTCGAAAAGAGCAAGTCAATGCAAAAGAAAAACACAACGCATTATCTCATTACACTTTATTCCATGGGCGAGATTTATATCGAATTGAAGAGCATCGAGAAGGCCAGGGAGGCTTTCCAGGAGGTACTTCATCTTGCCAAAGAACTTGAAAGCCGAAAGTATAGAATTCTCTCAAACTATTATTTAATGACATTGGATTCACCTGAAAAGTCGCTTGCCTATTCAGAAGATAAAGTGATTCCTTATCTAGAAGAAAGTGATGGCAAAAGCGAAGAATTAATTGGATTTTACAAAATGCTGTCAAACCACTATCGACAGATAGGCCGGTTTGATCAAGCAGTAAAATATATTGAAAAAATCAATTAAGTGGAGGAATGAAAAATGAAAAAGAAGTTAGTTGCTTTGCTTTCAACTGCAATCGCTTTAGGAGTTTTAGTTGCGGGTTACCCGCCAATCCTGCCTCCAATCTGATTTAGAGAAAAAAAAGGCCTTTATGGCCTTTTTTTGTTGGGAAATATTCTGACATGATTTTATAAGGTTTTTTTAAGAAAACCCATCAAATGGTTTACCTCTAATACAAGTTGCTGTAAATCTTTTTGCCTAGAAATAAGAGAATATTAGCAAAAAGTTGGGAAAATATTCTTTGCGGATTTCTACCCCCAAACTCCTGATATAATAAACGAACTATGTTGACGAAGCTGGACAGAAGCAAAATCTGGCTGAATAAACGAGGAGGTTCGGGATGGGAACGATTAGCATGAATATTGACGACCTGTTGGAAGAAACAATGGAAATCGCCGAAGATGATATTAGTTTTGCACTGAACCCTATTGAAATTGACAGCTTGCTTGAGAGTACTCGTCACTGGTAAACATATATAAATCCGCCCCAACAAAAGGGAGCGGTTTTTTTATTGGTTACACAAGAACATATGTACTATAATAGAATAAAACAGACAATCAGGCAGGTGGAAGAATGGAATATGAAATAAAAATCCCTGTCAGAGCATTGGCAGAGTATGTTTATAGCAGCGGAAGCATTGAATCGGGATTCAGGACAGCCACTTCTTTCACCGAAGGTTCAAGGATTCATCGCGAAGTGCAGAAGACTTATGATGAAAACGATCAAAGTGAAGTGTTTTTAAAAACAGATGTCCTTTATGAAGATCTGCATTTTTTCATCGAAGGCAGATGTGATGGATTGCTTTTATCAGACGGCCATGTAACGATTGATGAAATTAAGTCAACTTCAGGAAGCCTTGAATACATACAAGAAGATTCAAACCCTGCTCATTGGGCTCAGGCAGAGTGTTATGCATATATGTACCTGCAGGACCATGACATGGAAACCATTGATATACAGCTTACATATGTCCAAAAAAACTCAGGTGAAATAAAAAAATTCAAAAGAACAAGGTCACGTCCAGAGCTTGAGAATTTCATGATGCATCTTTTATCGACTTATGCACCATATGCTAAACTGCTCCATGAGCACCAGTTTTCCCGTGATTTAAGCATAAGAGAATTAAAATTCCCTTTCAGGGAGTATCGCAATGGCCAAAGGCAGCTTGCGGGCTCTGTCTATAAGACCATTTTAGATGGACAGACCTTGTTTGCCAGTGCGCCAACAGGCATTGGGAAAACGATATCCACCATTTTCCCATCGGTAAAAGCGATCGGGGAAGGGATTTTGCAGAAGATCTTTTATTTGACCGCAAAGACAACCACCAGGCAGACGGGCGAGGAAGCGTTCAAGCTGATGGCGGATCAAGGGCTTGAAATGAATGTTGTGACCATTACAGCAAAAGACAAGGTATGCTTCACGGCAGAAGGAAAATGCAGCAAGGAATTTTGCGAATTTGCGGATGGCTATTATGATCGAATCAATGGTGCTATCCTAGATATCCTAAGTAATGAAAAGGCGCTAGGCAGGGCTTGTATTGAAAGATATGCAGTAAAACACAAGGTTTGCCCGTTTGAATTTTCTCTTGACCTTGCCTATTCGGCAGATGCGATCATTTGTGATTATAATTATATTTTTGACCCAAAGGTTTCGCTCAAACGGCTGTTCGATGACCAGAAAAAGCAGACGGCCCTGCTAATAGATGAAGCACACAATCTCGTTGACCGTGGTAGAGATATGTATTCGTCTGCAATTGAAAAGGCTCATTTTCTGGAGTTGAAACGACAATATAAAACAAAAAATAAAGATGTTTTTAAGTATTCAAAAGAGATAAATGATTTCTTTATTAGCATAAGGAAACAGGCTGGAGCTGCTAAAACGGTTGTTTATAAGGAAGTGTTACAGGAATTAACCGATTTAATTGAAGATTTTGTCGGGCATGCGGAAAAAGTATTGCTGCAAGGCACTGATGGAGATTCTGTACTTCTTTTAGATACCTATTTTTCTGCGCAAAACTGGCTTCGGATCAACAAGCTGTTTGATGACCGCTATGTCCTTTATTCCGAGATTGATCGAAATGAAGTTGTTTTAAAGCAGTTTTGCCTTGACCCTTCTCATTTGATAAGGCAAGCTGGGAAACATTTTAAGGCTCGGATATTCTTCTCAGCCACGTTAAGCCCAATGGCATACTATAAGGATATGCTCGGAGGGGAGGCAGAAAATTATGTTGCCTTCATTCCCTCGCCGTTTTCAAAGGACCAGACAGAGGTAGCCATCCAGCCATTATCTACTAGATACCATGACAGGGAGAAGTCAATCCAGCCGATTGTTCACACGCTTTTACAAACAGTAAAAAGCAAACCGGGGAATTATTTGATCTTCTTCCCATCTTATCAGTATCTTAATACTATTCTGGAAGAATGGAGCATGCAATCGGGTGATATTCAGACCATAGTCCAGGGAACCGGAATGGACGAGGATCAGCGCACGGCTTTCATCGATACATTTCAGGTTGAAAATGGTCGTACGCTTGTAGGCTTTGCCGTACTGGGGGGCATATTTTCAGAAGGTATCGATCTGAAAGGTGACCGACTGAATGGAGTCATCGTTGTTGGAGTAGGACTTCCGCAGATAGGCTTCGAACGGAATCTGATCAAGCAGTATTTTTCACGCGCAGGTAAAAATGGCTATGATTATGCTTATGTGTATCCAGGGATGAACAAGGTTCTTCAGGCAGGAGGCAGACTAATCCGGTCAGAGACTGACAAAGGGATCATTATATTGATAGACGACAGATACCTTCAGAAAAAATATCAAAGCTTGCTGCCAGAACAATGGCGTAGCTTTTCAATTATTAAATGACAAAGCACTTTGAATTAGGAGTGCTTTTTTCTATAGCTGTGTTAAAGGTCAATGTTGATTTTAACACCTGTTGATTGGAGCGGAGGGCACTCGACTCCTGCGGGAT
>NZ_JBALSS010000013.1:127972-132463 GCF_036967045.1 Bacillus sp. JJ1609
CTCACCTGACGCCCCGCGGAAAACGAGGGCCTGGAGCGGAAATCAACAGTCTAATTTACAATGCCTTTACTATAAAAAGTTTTTTAAAAAAATTAAAAGTTATAAAGCCAAATGAACGAATCTACCGTCTAATGGTTAGAAAGACAGTTAAGGAGGTGGCTTAGCAGGTGGATTTAATTAAAAAAGCTCAAAGAGGAAATGACAAAGCGTTTTTAACACTTTTTCAACAATACGAGCAGGATATCTACCGTATGGCATATATCTATGTGAAAAACCAGAATGACGCTCTCGACGTGGTGCAGGAAACAGCTTACCGTTCATTCAAATCAATAGAAACATTAAAGGAGCCAAAATATTTCAAGACCTGGCTGATGAGGATTGCCATCAGCTGCTCATTGGATATCCTGAAAAAAAGAAAAAATGTTGTTCAGCTTAATCCAGAATTCGAAGAATATATTTCGGGTCAGGTCAATGAAGATATCATCTCGGAAATCACTCTTAAAGATTTGATCAATCAACTCGAGGCTAACGAAAAAAGTGTCATTCTCTTAAGATTCTATCAAGGTTTGACTCTTCAGGAGGTTTCAGAGACACTCAAAATTCCTTTAGGTACGGCAAAAACTATTCTTTACAGAGGTTTAAACAAGCTAAGGAAAAATTTGAAGGGAGATGAAGCAAATGAGCGATAAACTGATTAAAGAAATTAATAAGATCGAAATCCCGCGAGAGCTTAGTGAACGCAGCAAAATAGGAATCGAAAAAGCAAAAATGGAAGCTCCTAGGTCTAAAAAGAAGTGGTACATTCTTGCAGCACCTGCTTTAGCTGCCGCAGTTGCTTTATCCATTGCCGGCCATGGACTGCTTTCAAATAATACGCCAGAAAATCCTGTTATCAAAACGGTTGAATACAGTCATACTTTTGATGTATCAGACCCAAATAGGCTGGTAGGCTGGGCTGATAATGTATTCATCGGAAAGGTTGTTGATCAATCCGGTACAAAGTCGTTGGGTGGATTGCCTGAAACACAATTCAAGGTAGAAATAATGAATACGATAAAAGGAGAGGAAAAAGGGACTGTAATTGTAAATCAACAGGGTGGCTATGACGCTAATGAATTAATCCTTGTCGAAAATGATCCCTTGCTTGTCAAGGGTAAAAGTTATTTATTCGTTACCAAATATTTAAAAGAAGAAAACTGGCATACGCTTGTACCGGTTTATGGAGACATTGAAATCACCAGTGAAAGTCAAAAAGAGGAATTAATCGAAAAATATAAAAAAGCCTATCAGGAGCAGATTCCATTTGAATAAAAACAAAAAAGACCAAATACTGTTTGGTCTTTTATATGTTCAAAATTAAAAACCTTTAAAAATTACTAATCTCAGTGATTACCCTTTTCAGGACATCAATAGACTCAATTGGCCTGTCTGCATAATTTAGGCTATGTTCTGTTCCTGGAATTAAAATAGAAGTCATCGTTTCTTTTGTATCAAGCTGTATGAATCTTTCTTTTAAATAGCATGGATCTTTTTCGCCGATTATGCAAAGTCCTGGCTGGGTTGATGAAAGCATCTTGTCAAAAACCATGTCTAAATGTAAAAGTGGGGTCAGCCAAATCACGCATGCATCGGGAAATTCGTTTCGCTGTATGATCGAAGACAATGCGATTGTACCGATTGATTTTCCAATCAAAGTGAATTTTTCATATGTATGGTTACTTAACAGCTGATCAAGCACTGCATTAACATCTATGGTAATCTGTTTTATTTGTTCATCAAGCTCCATAGAATCAGATTCTTCCGTAGTATAGTCATAGTTAACATGAAGGACATCATAACCTTTATTTAAAAATACGCCCGTAGAATAATGAAAAAGAGGCCCTTGAACGGTGTATCCTCTGCCAGGAAACATGACCGCCAATCGTCCTGAAGCTTGATCCTGCTGGAAAAGCTGATAGCTAACAGGAATTTTTTTGTACCCAACAGCTGTATTTTTCAAAATTTTCACTAGAACCTACCCCTTAAAAGTTTTCTTCATTATACATGAATTTAGATTATTTGGTATATTTTTCTACTAAATCTTTACTTTCAAAAAATTTATTTCTGTTAAGAGAATTCCATAATAATGTTATGTAAACAACAAACAATCTTTACAACCCCGATTTTCCTTGACTCCAGCTCATCGTTTTCGAAATAATCCCAGAAGTTAACAAGATGCATTACCTGAACAAAGTGCAATAGGGCCTTCTTTTAAGGGAAAACAAATAAATGATTTCAATTTTTTATTCAGACATACGTACATGTGTTAAAATTAAAGAATATTCGGCAAAAGAAGAATTGGAGTTTAGATATGCAATTAATAAAACGACTCAAAGAATATATCGATTCTCAATATGGATTGCCAACTGGAGCAATAGGCTCGTATATCGGCGAAAAAATGGTCAGACAGCATCAGCCGGAAACCATATGGACACTTGAATTACTAGAATTAAAAAAAGAAGAACTAATTCTGGAACTAGGGTGTGGGGCAGGTTATGCCATAAAAAGGATTCTTGAGAATGATTCTGTAAAATACATAATCGGTTTGGATCTATCAGAGACAATTTTAAAATCAGCCAGATTGAGAAATAGGCATGAAATAAATAAAGGACGAGCAGAATTAGTTCAAGGGAATGTAATGCAGCTGCCTTTTGAAAATCAGCAGTTTACAAGGGTATTTAGCATTCAATCCATCTATTTTTGGGATCATATTGATGAAACTCTTTCAGAAATATACAGAGTTCTTAAAAATGATGGCAAAATGGTCCTGACTCTCAGCAACGGAAAAGCTGGCATTATGTGGAACGGTATTATTGAGATGGTAGAAATCGAGGTCATACCTTATATGAAGAAAATAGGATATAAAAACATTGAAACAGTTATAGGACCTGACTCTAGACAATACCATACAATAGCCATCATAGGTGAAAAGTGATGAAGCAGCAGCTATCCAGCTGCTGCTTTTAATATGAATGGAAATCGAAACTTTTTCATTGCCAAAACGTAAATATAAAGCCTTCTAGTATTGATAATTTGGTTTCAAAAGAAACATTATTGTGTAAGAGGATATAAAGCATTACAAGTAAAGGAGAGATCATTATGAAAAAGTTTTTAAAAAGGATTCGACTGATTTTTAAAGTGAAGAAGTTTTTCCCTTTTCTAATAGAATTTTTCACCTCAAAAACTGTGGCTGTTAAAAATAAAGTCATATCACTGGGTTTAATAATTGGATATTTTCTATTTCCATTTGATATTATACCTGACTTTTTAACATTGATTGGAGTTGTTGATGATGTAGGTGTACTTTTGTTAGTATTTCAGCAGATCATAAAAATGGCTCCAGAAGATTTGAAAGATAAACACAATCTTAGAATATAATTTCGTAGGGCTGAAACTGTAGATTCCAAGAAATGTCTGATATAATTCTTTTTAACGGACAAGGGAAAATCTATCCATCTCTCCCTGGACCGTTAAGATTATATAGATCATCATTACAGATGGTGGGGGAATGAACGTGCACAGGAATCAATCCTTATATACATATTTAAAGGGGAAAACACGTAATTTAACTGAAGAATGGTACAACAACATTGATAAAACGAAAACAGCAGGGGTATATGCCTCAAATGATCCAAAGGTAATCGAGGCCTTAAAGGACCAGAACCACGAATTTCATCTTCACTTTATTGAGGTTTTTGATAAAGAGGAAGATGAATTTTTCAAGGAATTTGAACCATGGATCATTAAGATTGCCAGTGATATTGAACATATCAATACACCGATCCAATATGTCATCAGGGAATTCAAAAATGTCAGAAACCAGTATTTCTACTATGTAAATAAGTTTGCAGAGTTAAACAAGGATGTATCTAGACAGGACAGAGATGCATGGTTTGACATCATACTCAAAGAATTTGATGAAGTTATATTAAGGTTCATTGAAGCGACGTATAAATACTCTCAAAATGTATTGAAAGCCCAGCAGGAAATGATCCATGAACTAAGTGCACCAGTTATTTCCTTAAGTAATCATCAAGGGTTGTTGCCATTGATCGGCGATATTGATACTTCAAGAGCAAAGATGATCCTTGAACACACTTTAAGGCAATGTGCGGAGAGAGAGATCCATCATCTATTTGTGGATCTTTCAGGTGTGGCAATGATTGATACAATGGTAGCTCATCAATTGTTCCAGCTGCTTAAGGCGTTAAAACTCATCGGAGTTAAGACAACTCTTTCCGGCATTAGACCTGAAATTGCCCAGACAGCTGTACAGCTCGGACTCTCTTTTGATGGTACAATTATCAAAAACAGCCTGGCGCAAGCGCTCGACCATAAAAAATGACAAACAGGCGGCTTCCCTTTTAGGAAGCCGCCTGTTTGTCGACAAAGATACAGTTCGCCAATCTTTATTAAAACCCTGTTGATTGGAGTGGAAGGCGCGAAGACTCC
>NZ_JBALSS010000014.1:0-134143 GCF_036967045.1 Bacillus sp. JJ1609
AGAACCGTCCCCATGTTATTAAAAAATGGTATTGACTTCTTAAACTGTAAATATTAATATTACAGTACGGTATAAACATATTAGACTTAAGTGGGGTTTCAAATATAGAGCAAATTTTATATTTTTTAACTTAAATGTAATTTTTATTATTACAGTTTTGAATCTAAATATATCTAAGGAGTTGTAGAATCATGGTCACTTTGTATATCACACCCAGCTGTACTTCTTGCCGGAAAGCAAGAGCGTGGCTTGAGGAACATCATATTGAGTATGTTGAAAGAAATATTATATCTGAGCCCCTTACAGCGGAGGAGATTAAATCGATTCTTCGGCTAACGGAGGACGGTACTGAGGAGATTATATCAACGAACTCAAAAACGTATCAGCAGTTAAATGTGGATATCGATTCACTCCCGCTTAAAGAATTATATGAATTAATCATTGAAAACCCGCTGATGCTGCGTCGTCCGATCATCGTCGACCATAAAAGATTGCAGGTTGGTTATAATGATGAAGAAATTCGCCGTTTTCTGCCACGCAATCTACGGACATTTCCTGTCTTCGAGTGGGAAAGCAAGGCTAACTGATATTAAAATACAGGGAGGAGGAAGGTCAAGATGAGTGAAGTATTCCTTACGGTAAATTATAAAGGTAAAAATTATCAAACCAATGTGATTGTCAAAAGCGAAATGGCATGGGACCAAATTAAACGCCTGGCCGAGGAGCAAGTAGAGAAACAGTGGAGGACTTAGCGCGGTTCAGTAGTTGATTGGAAACGGGAAGTTTGACAATATAATCTGTAACATATAGTATTACAGTAAAAAAAGGGATGAGCAATTTGTCCTTATGTTGGGGGCCAGGCAATGAACAGTGACTTTACTCTTGCCATACACAGTTTAACCTATCTTGCACTGCAGCCGGACCGAATGTCGACAAGCGATGCGATTTCTGAGAGTGCAGGTGTCCACCCGGTACGCATCCGCAAAGTGCTGAGTTTGTTAAAAAAACATGGATTTATTAAATCAAAAGAAGGTACTGGCGGGGGATTCATTTTTGCAATCGATCTTAGCGATGTAAACCTCTGGGATATATACAAATTAACCTCTGAAGGAGCATTGCAGCCAAAATGTCCTGATTCAAATGAGCGGTGTGTCGTCGGAGCAAATATGCAGAGAGTCCTATTCGCCATTTTCCTTGGTGCAGAAGAACATTTGGGAGAATATTTAAAGAACTATTCTTTAAAAGAGGTCGTCGATCTAATTAATAAAGAAGAATAACTAGAAGAGTTCAAATCTCTTCATAATTTAAATGTAATAAAAAATGTTACAGTTTTGTGATTATTTTTAAAAGAGGTGAAAAGCATGGCCAATAATAATGCGATCTTATGCATTGGCGACTGGATTAAGGCAAAATCACGCGAGGGTGAACTGATCATCGGTTATGTAGAATCCTTTGATCTACCGCAAGAAACGACAAAGGTAACCGTCACTACAAGTGATCATCAAGAATTAGTCGGCAAAACCATTCCTATACTAAACCATAAAGTTAAAAGACTGCCCAATTCGAATGTGAAAAATAAGGAACAAATTCTTAATCTAATCGACCTGGCACTTACTACTGGAGATGAAGACTGGTTTTTAGAGCTGTCTTCCAAGCTTAATGCCATCAGGGAACTTGTTAAGAGCGTGAAGTAGAATTTTTCAGCTACAAAGCAGCCAAAAGGAACAGCCTTATATCATCCTGATGTTGCAAAAGAAGGATAATGATCGTTGAAACAGAGATTAGGAATTATTTGGTCATATAGAGCTACTTGGTGAATATTTTAAAGTTATTCTTACTCAACTATCCGGTGCGGGTCCATATTCAATTTCAAGGCCAATAGCGTGTCGAGATTCCGCCCCCCTTTTATTTGCAAACTGAAGCATACACTGAGTATGCTTTTTTTATTTAGCTTAATAAAAAATTCTTTGTTAATATCCACTTTTTGTATTAAACTAAAAAGTGTAATATTACACTAAAAGGGTGAGTGGGTATGAAAAGGATTTTAATAGTTTCATTGTTAATGTTTCTTGCGTGGGGTGGCTTAAAGCTAAATTTTATACATTATGAAAAACGGGCTGATAAAAGAATAGCGCAGGTAATCGAGTTACAACAAGCATCTATTGAAAATAGCGACATACTTGTGGATGTTTATGACTATAAAAATGAGTGCTGGTATAAACGAATCGTATTTAAAAATGATCCCG
This sequence comes from Bacillus sp. JJ1609, assembly GCF_036967045.1. Classification (NCBI taxonomy): domain Bacteria; kingdom Bacillati; phylum Bacillota; class Bacilli; order Caryophanales; family Bacillaceae; genus Bacillus; species Bacillus sp. JJ1609. Next base: position 2,247 of record NZ_JBALSS010000014.1, read on the forward strand.
AGATCACTTATGACTATGAATATACTAGATCAGAAAATAAGGTAAGAGTTTTTGCTAAGTTTAATAATATGTCCTTAGATTTGGCTAATAAACATGCTAAATTTCCGTTGTACGATATTTACTTTAATGAAGATAAAATAATAGATGTTATTGAACGTTAATTTGGTTAGGTTTTGGGTTCAGCAAGAACTCAGGGGTGATTTTAATCCCAGAAAAGTGGTGAAGACATTGCACCCACCTAGTAAACATGGGACTGTTCTTGTGTTCATTTGGGAGGCGAAATGTGAAGGAGCATACCTGCAAGCAAAGGTACATATCTACTGATTATCCATCATTGATGTCCGTATTCTTACACTCAATTCTCGGAAAGAGTTGTTTTTTCCCGGACTAGTGAATTAGTATTTTCCTTTTGTTTAAGTTAAAATGGAACTAATTCATTTTACCAAGGGAGAGAATAATGGGCAATTCTACTTATCAGATAAAAGTGAACAAAAATGAGTTCGTATGGAATGGCGAGGAGGGTGAACTTACATTTGATGGAGCCCCTGCATTGCTTTTCTGGGATTCAGCAATCGAACTGTTTTTAAAAACGATCGAAGAAATCTCTGGAGATGATGTGTCGAATACCGTCTATGAAGTGACCGGGTTTCGCATGGGACAGCTTGTAAGCTCTTATTACGAGGGCAGAACTGATGTGGTTCAGCTGTTGAATGAATATAGTGATATATACAGAAGCGCAGGCTGGGGAATCTTTGAGATTCATGAGTACTCATATGATGAGAAAAGGGCTGTCGTGAGAATCCGCAATAGCTGGGAACATCGCATTTTCAAGCTTGCTGATAAAAATAAAGCTGGAGTTTTGCTTCCAAGCCATTGGGCTGGGATTTTCAGCGGACTCTTTAAGCAAGACATGGGGTACAAAATGGTGAAGAGCCAGCTAGAAGGCCATGATTATGATGAGGTTGAGATATTTCCAACTTCAGTGACCATTTCGCGCAACATCCATGAATTAGCGAGAAAGAAAGAGCAGGAAAGCATCATGGAATTGGAGAAGAAGGTAGAGGCACGTACGGAAGAGCTCTCCTCTTTGATACAAGAGCTCTCCTCCCCAATCATCCCGGTTCTTAAGGATATTCTTGTCACCCCGTTGATTGGCAAGTACAACGAAGAGCGGCTCAGCAACTTGATCGAAAAAGCACTGGTTGAACTGACCAGTCTAAAGGCTAGGTACTTATTAATCGATTTAACGGGAATTAAGCATGTCGATTCATATACGATTCATGGCATCCAAAAACTGATTCAGTCCATCCGCCTGATAGGAGGCCAATGCTTCATTGTCGGTGTGTCAGCTGAACTGAGCATCCAAATTTTAAGTTCAAGCGTAACTCTTGAGGGAATCCAATCCTTCTCCAGCCTACAGCAAGGCGTAGAATACGCAATCCAGCAGAATGGATATGAACTAGTAAAAAAGAATTAATCATGAGGCTGAACAAGGAATTTTCTTGTTCAGCCTTTTTTCTGCAGCTTTTAAACATGAATTCTTGTGTTTCATCCGAAAGGCGATAGCCTTCTTCAAGAGCTTTCCGTTGAGAAAACCGAGTATTTTCTGATGTCACTTTCTTTTCTGAATAGGGAAAGAGAAAAGAAGCGAAGGTACGTCCCCGCGCTTCGGAACCGGAGTTGAATAGAGCACTGGTTATAATAAAGAAAACACGCCAACATAATATGCTCCCCTTTAAGTAGGCAGATTGAAAACGGAAAATCTGTCTACTTGGAGGGGAGTTTTGTTTTTTACATATCAGAAAACGAATTAGATAGTAATAGGCAAAGGAAATAAAAAATCTTGACTTAGAGTAAACTCTAAGTATTATTCTACTTTATGTCACGAATTAAAAACAAAAAAATAGCTATTTCAGATTTAGGAGGCGGTTATATTGACATATTCTATTGGAGAATTTTCTAAAATCGTGGGGTTGAGCGACTATACATTGAGGTTTTATGAAAAAGAAGGGTTAATCAAAGTAAACAGAGACGAAAACAATGTCAGAATCTACTCGGATGAAAATAAATTATGGATTGAATCTTTGCTCCATCTGAAAAATACGGGGATGTCACTAAAAGACATGAAACAATTTGCCATGTGGGGGCATATCGGGGATGTAACTATGGAGGACAGGTTAGCTTTACTTAAAAACCACCGCAAAAAAGTAGTGGAAGATTTGGAAAAGCTCCGTCAAAGTTTAGAACATCTGGATCATAAGATAAATTTTTATGAAAGTGAAATAGGAGACTGTTTCTCGAAAGATTAAGCAGAGAGTTCCTATTCCTTTGAGTCTTTTTGCTAAACATTGTACAGACAACATTCGAAATGGTTATTATCGAAAAAAATAAAAATAAAAAATCCTTGCTTTAGAGTCCACTCAAAGGATTAATCTAGTCTTGCACCATCGAAGAACACTATTCAGAAAGAGGTTAAAAAATGAACACAAAATATAGCAGCTTACTTGAATCACTTACATTTAAAAAAGGGATCACCATTAAAAATAGAGTCGTTATGGCTCCAATGACAACTTGGTCCAGTAATGATGATTACACCATTTCAGATGAAGAAGTGAAATATTATAAAAGAAGAGTCAATGGAGTAGGACTTGTTATAACTGGATGTACTCATGTACAACCAAACGGTATAGGTTTTACGAATGAATTCGCAGCTTATGACGATACATTTATTCCAAGTCTACGAAAATTAGCAGATGCTGCGAAAAGCGGTGGAGCTCCTGCGTTACTTCAGATTTTCCATGCAGGTAATAAAGCACTACCATCTTTAACTCCAAATGGTGAGGTGGTTAGTTCCAGTGCTGTAGAGACGGAAGCTACTGCATTTGCACCTTCCGTATTGCCTAGAGAACTGTCACATGGTGAAATATTGGAAGTAATCAACGCGTTTGGGGAAACAACCAGACGTGCCATTGAAGCAGGCTTTGACGGCGTTGAACTTCATGGTGCTCATGGATTTTTAATGCAAAACTTCCTGTCTCCTTTCTTCAACAGACGTGAGGATGAATGGGGAGGATCGCTGGAAAATCGTTTGCGTTTCCCACTGGCCATCGTGCAGGAAGTGAAAAATGTCATTGAAAAGCATGCGACAAAACCGTTTATCCTCGGGTATAGAATATCTCCTGACGAACATGAAGAAGGCGGTTTGAGAATGAAGGATACCTACGAATTAGTTAATCGCCTTATTAAAGCGGATGTTGATTATGTACATGCTTCATTGGCTGATGCTCTTTCTTCAAAGCCAGTCGATAGTCAAGATGAAAAAACATATCTTGAATTAATTGTTGAACATGTAAACGGCAGAGTTCCTGTAATGGCTGCTGGTTCCATGGTAACTGCTGATGATGTTGCTGCAGCATTGGCTAAGGGCTTATCCCTGGCAGCAATTGGTCATACGTTAATCATGAATCCAGACTGGGTAGAAAAGATCCAGAATGTAGAAGAACCTGAAATTGAGACAGCGATTAAGACTTCAAAAGTAAGCGAACTTGAGCTTCCAGAAAAACTTTGGAATGTAATCCAAGCTTCAGGTCCTTGGTTTAATATCGAAGAATAACATCGCAATAGAGAAATTTACTTTTTTTATCACATTTTTTGAAGAAAGGATGGAATTGATATGTCAAATATTCATGATAAGGTTGTCATTATTACGGGTGCCTCTAGTGGGATTGGAGAAGCGACTGCAAAAGAACTTGCATCTAAAGGTGCTAAGCTGGTACTGGCGGCTCGTCGAGAAGAACGATTAAAGAAATTACAAGAAGAGATTCAAAATAATTGCGGTCAAGCTATTTATAAAGTGACGGATGTTGCATCGCATGAACAAATGGAAGAGTTAGCTGAATATGCTCTTAAAGAGTTTGGAAAGATTGATGTAATGGTCAATAATGCTGGAGTAATGCCGCTATCGCCTGTTCATCAGAAAAAAATCGATGAATGGAATACGATGATTGATGTTAACATCAAGGGTGTACTTTACGGTATAGCTGCTGTTCTTCCGTCCATGAGAGATAGAAAAGAGGGGCAAATCATTAATGTTTCCTCAATAGCTGGTCATTTAGTATTCCCTGCTGGTGCAGTTTATAGTGGTACAAAGTTTGCTGTACGTGCCATTACTGAAGGTCTCCGTATAGAAGAGGCTAGCAATAATATTCGTACAACCATTATCTCGCCGGGGACCATTACTACAGAATTACTTGAAGCCATATCAGATCCAGAATTAAAATCTGCCATCGTTGAAGATAGCAAAATTGGAATCGAGCCTGCAAGCATTGCTCGTGCCATTGCATTTGCCATTGAACAACCATCAGATGTAGCGATTAATGAAATGATTGTTCGCCCAACTGTTCAAGAACTCTAAAAGAATTTGTAATTAGGCAGTCACATTTTTGCGGGACTGCCTATTCATCTTTGTGAAGCATTGTACTTAAATTAACGGGTGTTTATCTACAATAACATAAGGAAAATGAAAGCTCAGACCTTATAAAAGGCTCTGAGCTTTTGTGTGCCAATTTTACAGCTAGAGTACCTACTAATTATATGGTGATTTCTTTCCTAATTCAATTGCGAAATAAACTGCTAATTGCTATTTTGCCCTTCAAAACCGAACCCGTTAATGAAATGTTCCAAGCAGTTTTTATGTGCTAAATAATATTAATAAACAAATCGTAAAAAGAATGCAATAATACAACCGACCATAATGAAACTGTCTTTTTATAAACAAATCCAAATATTAGTCCAAGTAGAAAAATATAAACGTGAGTCCAAAAATGAAAAAATACTCCTTCATGAATCCAAATCGGATAGTGTATAAGCAAGAATAGTAATGCTGTAATTACATTTGCTTTCCAAAAAGATATTCTATTATTTAATTCTTTAAGAAGAAACCCTCTAAACACCATCTCTTCCGTTATACCAACCACAAGAAACCCATTAAGATAGATGTATAATGGCAGTACAAAATGAAATGTTTCATTATTAACGAGATAAACTTCAATGGCAAAACGGAAACCGACGAGTATAGAAAGAATGATACCCCAAAGTAATCCTTTTTTTACATTGATGTTCATATTAAAGTAACTCATTGGGCTTGTATTTAGATAGTATTTTACATAAACCCAAATTGGAACTATCCAAACCAAAACCTTTACTATTGCTTCCTGTAAGGCATAGGTTGTCTCACCAAAAAAATGAAAGAAATTAATGAACCACAATTCTTTTAAAGCCCAAATAAAGTAAAAGAAAAGAAGATAAAAAACAAGCGTTTGTACGGTACAAATTCTGGCGTTGTTTTCAGCCTTTAAATTTAAATCCATCTCTCCTCCTAATATCGCAGGTTTATTCATTTTACATTAATAAATTATTTCCTTTTAAAAATACAAGTGGTTTCACGTTGTGACTAAATCCCATTATACCAATGTTAAAACGTTAGACATACCATTTTTTGGTGTTATACAGGTTTAAAGAAATACAAAAATTATGGCGAATTCATATGCGAATGACCATTCTTTTTCGTGTGTTATTTAACCTGTCTTTTTACTTTACGCACCTCAAAAGAGAACCCGTTTATCTTTGCTAGGGCTGTTTTTTTCTTGGAAAATTCAAAGGATATTGCGGCAAAGGCAAAGAATATTAAAGGGTATGAAAAGGAATCAGTTCAGGGGAGTGAGCATGATGGCTGAAACAAGGTTTTCAAACGAGAGTTCCGCTGGATATAAGGGAAAAAGATATCCAAAATCCTCTCCTGGAGGCATCGGTTTCTTGCGTATGCTCCGCTTTGCCTTCTTACTATTCTTATCCTTCGTAATGGTCTACATCTATTATCTGTATTCTAAAGACCAGCTCCAAAAAACAATCCTTGATCTTTGGAAAAACCATCAGAAGATCATCGTAACTCTATCAATATTCATTACCTATTCAGCAATCATTTTTCAATTGGGCGTATGGAAAGGGCGAAGGTGGTAGAAGAACTTAGACTAAAATAATTAGACTGAGAACGTTTCTTTTTATTAAAAATAAGGATTCAAATTCCACAAATTTTTCCATACTGGTAAAAAGGAGTGGGAGTGTTGAATCATTATTTATCGATTGCAGTTGAGCTTACGTGTGGATTTGTTTTTTTATTTTTTGCCACGAAGCTACAAGGAAAAACGCAGTTTTCACAAATAACCCCTTTCGATTTTATCTCAGCAGTTATCCTGGGGGAGTTGTTAGGGAACGCCATCTACGACCATGAAGTGAAGCTCGGAGAAATTGCTTTCTCAGTTGGCATATGGGCGGTGCTGGTTTATGTAACTGAAATGGTGACGCAAAAGTTCATCGGTTCACGAAAATTATTAGAAGGTGAGCCCAATATTGTCGTTCATAAAGGCCAAATTAAATACGACGCTCTGAAAAAAGCAAAGCTAGATATCAATCAGCTGCAAAGCTTGGTCAGGCAGCAAGGGTACTTCTCACTGAGAGAAGTAGAATATGCAATTATTGAAACAAATGGGATGATCAGTGTCCTTCCTAAGGTAGATTACGATACACCTAAAAATAGTGATTTGAAAATCAAAGCGGAGGCTCCGAGCTTACCGATTAATCTGATCATCGACGGAGAAGTCGTGTGCGAAAACTTGAAAGAAGCCGGGTTTGATGAACAGTGGCTGAAAAAGGAGTTAGAAAAGCAAAAGATCCATCATTATGAAGATGTGCTGTTTGCGGAATGGATGCAGAATGAACCGGTTTTTGTGTTGAAATATGACCGGAAGGCACAATAAGTTATATATATAAATCAAAGGCTGAACCCTTTAAATACTGGTTCAGCCATTTGTGTTTTACCAATGTAAACATGGGGACGGTTCTTGTGGATCGCAAAATAAAAAGGAGAGTAGACCCTATAATCTGCTCTCCTTTTTTCATTTTCAGTATGAATTAGTAATCATTCACCACTCACAAGCAATTCCGTCTCCATCACGGTCTAGTTTCCTTGAGTAACCAGGATCACCGGTACGAATTGGAGCGGCATTTGCAGCTTTTACAGCATCGCAGTTTTTATAATAGACATTGGCTGCCGCTGCTTTTGCAGCAGCTTGCTCATTTGCCTTTTTTTCAGCAGCAAGACGGTCGGCTTCTTCCTTTGCTTTTTGTTCAGAAGCAAGTCGAGCAGCTTCCTCTTTCGCTTTCTGTTCAGCAGCAAGTCGAGCAGCTTCTTCTTTCGCTTTTTTCTCAGCAGCTAAGCGTGCGGCGTCATCTTCCTTCGCCTTCTGTTCGGCAGCTAGGCGGGCATTTTCCTCCGCTTTTTTGTCATTTTCTTCCGTTTCCGTATTTGTTTCAGCAATGCCTTGTGGAGGGGTCTTCTTACTCTCAGTATCTGAATCTCCAAAAATCATCATCAGACCAACAAACAGGATGAGCAGATAGGAAAGGGAGGCGATACTCTTCTTCCAGAGCTCTCCGCTGCGGAAACCGAGGATTTTCTGATGCCACATTCTTTTCTGAATGGTGAAAAATGCACCTTTCTCATTCAGTAAAACAGCAAATTCTTTTCCTTTAGAGTTAAAAATAAGTTCACCACCAGTTACGGTGACAACCGTTTTAAGAGCATAGTAATCTATTGTTTCTCCGTTAAAGGCTCCAAATGGCCACGAGTGGAGCAGGGTAGCTACTCGTTCTTTATTATCATAGTCATACAAATATACTAAATCATCGACAACGATAAAATCGCCCTCTGCTTTGTCTTTCTTATATTTTCCCTGGACAATGAATAATGCGTTAGGATGTTTCTCTTTTAACAGTCGAAGACCATTTGCACTTGTTCCTTGATCGTCTCTTTTTAATAGAAAAGACGTAATGACCACGTTTTGTTTCCGCAATTCCTCTAACCTTCCTGCATGAAGAAAGTAAGTGAAATCATGGGTAACCGTTGTTTCAATTCGGCGGTTTGGAGATTGAACCTTTTGATTCAAAATATAGAAAAACTCATCACTATCATCATTCTTAGCAATATCATCGACAACAACTCTTCGTCCGCCCGCAGAAAAGCTCAGCTTCCACTGATGCTTGTCCTTGCCGTCTTCAGTAATTCGAATATCAAAAATGGAGGAGTAATTGTACGAAGAATTTTCAGAACGTGAGATGAACATGATTCTTGAATCAGTAAGAGCGACAACACCATTGATCTCCTTACCGCCACGTTTATCCAGTTCTCCCTCGATGACTTTTAGCACCTTTTCATTTTGACCAAGGACTGACCACTTATCTATATTTAGCAATTGGCTGTATTTTAGTTTAAGCCCCTTTTGAGAAATAGTTGGATGATTTCCAATCCACTTATCCATTCTTGCTGCTTCCCCCTGTATGTAAAATCTTGTTGTTAATAGCTGAAATACCCTAATTATGCTAACACATTGTTTTTCTTTTTTGTGATATTATTACAAAATATAGAAAGGTAACAAATGGAAAAACAGTAGGGAAAGTCTATTACCGGAACAAAGGGAATGCTGCTAAAGCTTCATATATAACTCTGGACGGGGAGGCAAAAGGAACCGGAAAAGTAACGATTATCGTTCATAAGCCATCTGAAATCTATTACTTGTTGTTCGCTGCTTACTGCGCATTATCGAACGGTATCGGAAGCTTTAAAAGTATGAAAGCAAAAGCGGTAGTGGATAACAAGATGGGACAAGTGGTCACATCCCCCTTATTTGAAAACAACAAGTTTGCCTCCTGGGTCGCGATTGCAAAGATCTATCTGACTGATCCGAAGGAAATGAAAGTAATGCAGGTTGAAAAATACTCCAAAAGCGGCACCGAACGTTCCCCGCTTCTTTATAAAGACGGAAGTTTTGAGATGAATGTGGGGCCTTAAGAGTTCAAATAAAGAATTGTTCATCCATTTGAATAGCAGAAAAGATAAGCGTACTATTTTAATAATGTATATAATAATAATAGAATGATAGGGGGTTGTTACAATGGAGCAAAATTATGAACACCATAGAAAAATGGACCCGATATTCCATGTTGGGATCGTTTTCCTTGGACTTATTACGCTCATTTTATCGCTTGTGTTTTTCTTTCAACATCTTGGCAGTCAGTGGCTGCTGAGTGTGATTGTGTTAGGATTTGCGCTGATGCTTGTATTAATAACTGTGAGGCTGCGAGGGTATGCACTTCAGCTTCAGGACAGGATCATCCGAACTGAGGAAAATTTCCGTTATTATCGTTTAACTGGGAATCAATTAGATTCCAAGCTTTCCTTGAAGCAAGTGATTGCTCTACGATTTGCAGGAGACGAGGAGTACGTGGAGTTAGTTGAGCGAGCGAAGTCAGAGAATCTTTCACCAGATGACATTAAAAAGGCAATTCGGCATTGGAGTGCTGATCACCATCGCGTATAATGAAAAAGAAACAGCTTCCTAATGGCTGTTTCTTTTTTTGGATGAGTTTTTTTAAAATTCAAGATCATCTTACCCTTCAAAGGAGGCTTGTTATGCATAATGACATAATAGTAGATGTAAAAGGGTTAAAAAAGCGATATGGATCCTTTACTGCGGTTAATGGGGTTTCTTTTCAGGTGGGAAAAGGTGAAATTTTTGGTCTGCTTGGTCCGAATGGAGCTGGGAAAACGACCACCATTGAAATGTTAGTCGGTCTAAGAAAGCCGGATGAAGGAACAGCAGCTCTTGCTGGCTTTGATGTTAAAAAAGAAGTGAACAAAGTCAAAGAGGTCATCGGGGTACAGCTTCAGTCCACCTCCTTATTCGAGCTATTAAAAGTAGAAGAGATCCTGCAGTTGTACGGAAGCTTTTATCCAAGTCATGTGAACATTGATGAATTAATCGGCGATATGCTCCTAACAGAGAAACGGAAGGACCGCATTAAAGGACTATCTGGTGGACAAAAGCAACGTCTCGCAATTGCGCTAGCTCTTATCCATGACCCAGACATTGTGTTTCTTGATGAACCAACGACGGGCCTAGATCCACAAGCAAGAAGAACCCTATGGGACATCGTCTTACGCTTAAAGGAGCGAGGAAAAACCATCATTCTCTCGACTCATTATATGGATGAAGCCCATGTGCTCTGTGACCGCATCGGAATCATGGATCAAGGAGAACTGATTGCTCTTGACACGCCAATGAATCTGGTAAAAAAACTCCAGTCTACTAGCACCGTAGAATTCCATTTGAGCAATCCACCTGAACAAGAGTGGTTTTTGAAAATGGAGGGAGTGAAAGAGGTGTCCATCAAGGATACATTTGTCCAGTTATATACGGACGATCTACAGACAGCCTTAATATCCTTAATCCGAGCTTCTGCGGAACATCAGTTCAATATTGAGGATTTACAAACACGTTTAGCGACATTAGAGGATGTATTCATTCATATGACAGGAAGGAGCATCCGGGAATCATGAGAGCATATTGGCAATTAACGCTAGCGCAATTACGGATTTTTGCTCGTAACAAGCAAGTCTTATTCTTTACCTTACTCTTCCCAATTATCTTAATGCTTGCCATTGGATCCTTTGCTGGAAAAGGAGACAATCTATCGTTAACCGTAGGGGTGATCGATTCTGATCGAACAGATGCCTCGAAGGACTTAAAAGAATTGTTTAATAAGCATGAGGGATTAAAAACAAAAACTTATGAAAAAGTCAAAAGCGGGAAAGAAGCGGTGAAAAATGGAGATATCCAGCTTCTCGTTGATATCCCAAAAGGATACGAAGCAAACGTGAGGAAAGAGAACAAAGCCTTTTCCCTTCCCGTTTATTATAATGAGAAAAACCTTGCAACCTCAGAGCTTGGCCTGTCAGTTGTGAACGGAATCATTGATCAATACAGTAAAGACCTTGTGGACTACAAGCCTTTGGTTACAGTTGAAAAAGTGGGCATTGAAGCCATGAATATTCGTTATGTTGACTTCCTTGTACCAGGAATCGTCGCCATGATGATCATGAGCAACAACATGAACGGAGTCGCAGGCCAAATCTCTGCCTGGCGTGAAAGAGGAATCTTACGCAGAATGCAAGGAACTAGATTGAAAGCCTCTACCTTCATTGCAGCTCAAATCACGGCTCGCTTACTGCTCAATGGAACCCAAGCCCTGCTAGTAGTCCTCATTGCTCATTTCGTCTTTAGCATTGATGTCGTTGGATCCTGGCTTGCCTTGATCTTTTTCATTGTACTCGGCACCCTTGCGTTTATGTCACTTGGGTTTATTATTGCCGGAATCGCGAAAAACCCCGAAAGTGCAGGCCCGATTGCAGGATTTATAACGTTTCCGATGCTGTTTCTTGGAGGCGTATTTTTCCCAATCAGTAATATGCCAGATATCATTCAGCCGATCGTGAAGATCCTGCCGATTGCTCATTTGAGTTCTGCTTTGAGGGAAACGATGAACCTAGGAACACCTTTCCTTCAGTTAGGGACGGAAACTCTTGTATTGGGTTGTTGGTTAGTGGGAGGGTTTGTACTGGCTAGTTATGTGTTTAAGTGGGAGTAGGTTAGAATTGGTATATATCATGGATACCTTGAGGACGCTGTTTTTTAATTTTTTTATTATCAATTTGGCCCAGAATGTGGACTTACGATAGATAGAGGCGTCTTTTGAAAAATGATTGATAAAAATAAACTAGACTTGAGAATTTTTTGTTTATCTTGACTAGTTTATTTTTTTTGTCTGGAATGCTTGAAGTATTCAATATAGCAAATAGTTTGGTCATCGGAAAAGGAATAATAAACAATGTACTTATCTACAATAATTTTGTAGCTTCCTTCCCACTCTGGTTGATTTGCAGGGATACTTGTTCCGAGTAGGAAAATTTTAACTTCGATTCTTTTTACTAACTTTTTTTTGTATTCCTTTGTTTCACTTGCAGTAAAATACTGACTCTGAATAGTATTAAACCCTTCCAAGGCTTGTTTAGTCCATTTTATTTTCATATTTATAGTTCACCTTGCTCAATCATCTCTAAAATCTCATCAGTTGAAAAAACGTTTCCTTCTAAAATATCCTTTTTTGCTTGTAATAGCTTTTGTTTTAAGTCGGGGTCACGCTCAACGTCTTCTTTTACTGTTATTTCTGGTTCATCAATTAAGGATAAAAAATATTTCTTTCCATCAATTTCAAAAATCGATTCACCTTCACAGATCATTTCTTTTATTACTTCTGCTGCATAGCCATTTAATTTTTTCATCGAATTACCTCCAATCATTATTTCTTTATGTTCATTATACTCCATGGAAATGGTCGGGAACAGAGTAACGAAGACATGGTTGAAAACTGCCATTTAAGGAGGTGCGGTGAACCGTATCATAAGTAAGTGAGGTTTTTTAGTCAAATGCCTCTCCTTAAGGATGAGGTGGCTAAATCATAGCAAAAATAAAAATGATAAAAATTTAATTATCAAAATTTTTAAGGGCAATAGGTTGACAAATTTAAGAATCCTATTAAACTAAAAATAGCTTTATCTCAAGTTCTTCTATATCATATTCCTCTCTTCGTTCCTTCCGTGAGAATTAGCTTTTACTTTATTAATTATTAGTCTTAAATTCCCTTTTACTCTCTTCAATTAAAACCACATTAAACCTCTTTTTTTACTTCACGCTAATATCCATTAAGTCGAGAAATCTGTCGGAAGTTCAAATGAATAAATAAAGGAAATGAATCATACATGGCATCGGATAAGTGTGCTATTAAATGCCCATGTTGTGGACGCTCTTCATTTGAAGAATATTATCATAAAACTCATGAGCATTTGTATGAGATGGGGGCAGGTGGTTTCCAGTTCACTTCTGATTGCATCGCACATTTTGTTAAGCAATGAATTACCATTAGATAGGAGTAGAATGCTATGGGATTTGAAGAAGAATACCAGGCTTTTATGAATGCTCACTTGCAGGTAAGAACCGGTGAACGGTTGCGGCGTTTACAAGAAGGTCACAACCAGGCAGAAAGGATGTTTTTGAGGCAAGTGTGGTGGCCATTATTTTATCATTTTCGCTACCTTCATCCGGAATATGAAGTTAATGATTTCAAGGATGGAAAAAGGTATTTGGACTTTGCTTATATTCGTCCAGCTATACGGATTTGCCTTGAGATCGACGGATATGGCCCTCACCTGAAGAACATAAGCAGATGGCAATTTTCTGACAGCCTGGAGCGTCAAAATCAGTTGGTGATTGATGGATGGACCGTGATCCGCTTTTCTTATGACCAAGTTAAAGACCAACCACGTCGGTGCCAACAGATCGTCCAGCAAGTGATTGGTCGGTGGCTGGGTGATGAGCTGGATCAGACCTCCCTGTCCTTCGTGGAAAAGGAAGTGCTTCGGTTTGCGATTCGAAAAGGAGAAGCTATATTCCCTAAAGAAGTCGAGATGTATCTGAAGTTAAGTGACAAGACCGTAAAAAAAGTACTTTCTCAACTAGTCGATAAAAAGAAGTTGATTCCCGAATCTGGTACCATTAGGATTCGCTCTTATCGGTTGGGAGATCAGGTTAAGCATCCAATCTAATAAATAGACGGAAAAATTCCTCTAAATTAGTAAATTGAATTGAAAATAGCTTATATAGACGGAAAGATTCCGCCTATTGACTCGAAAACTGCTAAAATGAGGGACTTAGCTTTGCATAACCGGAAAACCTCAGCTTATATACGCCTAAACGAGCTCCATTCTGCATCTAACAGAAAAATCTCCGCTTATTTTATTTTCGCTGGTTACTCTGGTTACTGAATAAGGACCATCCTTCTTATTTAAGAAGAGTGATAAAGAATATTTAGCATTTTTTCTTATTCCAATCCTGGAGAACCTTTATGAAGAGAGAAGGGCAAATGCTTTTCACCTTGAGTGAATGTAGATAATTGATTCCAAGTTGATTTCAATTTATGAAGATCCTCACAGTCAAATCCCAACTGGATTCGGATTTTAACGACCATATTTTTAAAGAAACGTTTGTTACAGGATGTTCCTCAAGAGTAACGTCATTACGGTGAAGTCAGAACTTGAGGTAAACTCTCTCTTTTCGAATACTAAGTCACTTATACTAGCAGCCTCAGATAAAGACAATTTCATATATAGGAAAAATGAAAATTCATTCAATAGTAAAAAATTGTAAAAATTGCTATAATGGTTTTTATATTAACAAGGTAGTCATCAAATAAAGAATAATACCTGATATGAATGAAAACCCGTTAAAGATGGGCAATGAAAAGAATCAAAAAATCAAGGTGAAAAGAAGTGAAGGGGTAACGACTGCTGCTTTTAAGGGGGCAAGATGGGCAGCTTAAGTGAATAAAAGAAAAGTTTGTCTTTCGATTTTTATGTAGGGAGTGGTTTAAATGAACCAATTGCTTCAAATGGGAGCAAATACAGTGTTAAGTTCTCCGAAAGGTACCGTTACTGTTAGCTACGAAATCTCCAGTTTAATAGATATTTCCTTAACAGCTTTCCTTTTAACTGATTCAGACAAGGTACAAGGGGATAGCGGGATTATATTTTATAATCAACCACAGAGCTCTTCTGGTGTAGCTGCTCTTCTACCATATGAAAATGTAGGTAATACAAAAGTACATAAAATTCATTTTGATATGAGTAAAGCCCCAGAACGTATTAATAAAATAGCTATAACTCTTACAGAGGATAATAGTACAGGGTTTTCGAATGTGAAGAATTTAAAGGCCGAGATATTTACGGATCATACGATTATCCAATTAACCCCATCTAGTTTCACAAAGGAAAATGGAATAGTAGTATTAGAATTATATCGAAGAAATGGTCAGACAAAGGCAAAATCAATCTGGCGTGGATTTGATTCCGGGCTTGAAGGGTTATGTAAAAATTTCGGTGTTGAAGTAGAATCTGATCAGCAAAATAAGCCTTCTGAACCTAAAACGGTTCAAACACTTGCTGTCCAAAAACCAAAAAAGGCTCTAAATGTTCCTAATAACAAAAATGGACAAAACACGTTGTCATCAATAAGCCTTGAAAAGGTAAAGGGTAAGATCAGTCTCGACAAAGGTCAAAAGCCAGTGATCATTGAAAAAACACCAGAGATTACGGCTACGGTATCTTGGAAGACTGGGACTGATTATGATATCTATGCTTTAGTCTATACTAAGGATGGCAGGCAGATAGATGTAGCGATGTTTGGAGCAAATGGAACGCCTCCCCTCAGAAGGCTCGCCAATGGAGCAGTAGAACATATGGGGGATGTCAGGAGAGATAATCGATCAACGAAGACAGAAGTGATTAAATTAAGGTTAAATAATGATATTCTCGCAGTCGTTCCTGTCGTTTACTCTGCGCAGTCAAATGGAACGGGTTCATTCTACAGATACAAAGTGTCCATGAGTATTGATAATCATCATGGAACCTCCGTTACCATTTCCGCAAAGAATGCAAACAACAATGATCGAATTTATACCTGTGTGCCTGGAATCCTCCAAAATACGCCCGATGGAGTGATAATTAGTGCATTGGAGCTGTATAGCTCACCGAACTCAGAGTTTAGGCCTAAACTTAGGATGGGCGCTTCTAATATGGTAGAGGTTGTAATGGATGCAGGACCGAAGAATGATTACAAGTAGACTAGAATTATATGATTTTCTAAAATTTATTGCTATTGTCGTTGATTTTGCCGTTTAAGATCACGCTTCTTACCATGGAATCTCTGCGCAAAATTACAGTAGGTCAAAATTAAAAAGGCATTGGTAAAATCAGTTTACCAATGCCTTTTTTTGCCTCTTAAATAACTACGGTGAACCGTACCATAAGTAAAGGAGGTCTTAAATATTGGAGAAAAAGTGTATTCCCGAGGGTCTTAGATGGAGAAAGTAAGTTATATCCATAATGTCCTTGTTGGAGAGTTTAGAAATGATACGCTTAACCAAGGTTAAGACTATCGATTACTAAGAATGATGCAGGGTGAGAAGTTAAAAAGATATACGAAAAGTTATCATTAATTGGAATGCAAAATACGACTGCATAACAATAATGAAAGAAAAGCTATTTGTAAATGTTGATTTCCTCAGTTGAACTTCATAAGGTGGATGTAAGTATGCTTAAAGAAGTCTGTGTAGAAAATTTTACGAATATCCCCAAATTAATTGCTAATGGGGCTGGCAGGATTGAACTTTGTGACAACCTTATTGTAGGAGGTACAACAGTAAGTCACGGTGTAGCGGTAGTAGCTATTAACTACTGCCACGGTAAAAACATTAAGGTTATGACCATGATAAGGCCAAGAGGCGGGAACTTTATTTATAGTAAAGAAGAAAAGGAAATGATAAAGCGGGATCTTGTCCATTTGAAGGAATTAGGAACAGATGGAGTGGTGCTGGGTTGCTTAAATGACACTGGCTGGATTGATGAAGAGGCTATGGTCACCTTACTAGATTTAGCAAATGGACTAGAGGTAACATTTCACATGGCGTTTGACCAAATAAGCCCTGGAAATCAGTTTAAAGCGATTGATTGGCTTGTGGGACACGGGGTAAATCGAATCTTAACCCATGGAGGTCCGTTAGATACTAAAATCGAGGATAACCTAGTCAGGTTGAAGGAATATATAGACTATGCAGATGGAAGAATCATTATACTCCCTGGTGGCGGAATTACTAATAAAAACCTTCACTCAATCACATCCGCCATAAATATTAGAGAAGTTCATGGGACAAAAATAGTCGATTGAAGGGGTAACGCTTCTCATACTTCAGTAATCAAACCATTTCTTAATAAACCTCACTTAGATATTTAGTAGTGAACCGTATCATAAATAGGTACGGTTTTTTTGATGGTTTTAAAATATGATACTAAGTTGGGACATGAAAATCTGAAAAGGGAGAGGTAATGATACTTCTCTCTCTTTTTTATTCGGATTTAGAGCAGTTTGGATATCATTAAGCGTAAACTACATGCACTCTAAATACATCCATTACGTAATGTAGAGGATAGGGTTAATAACAATGAAGAGGTCATCCAATATCCACCATTATCAAACCTCCTTTATAGCTTATTTTGAAAATGCAGCAAACCCAATGGAATGTAAAGAGCTAACAGTTTTGCCTTAAGGGAAACTTCAACGGTCAGCTGTGGTTGGATACTTGAAAAAAATTCTCTAACACACAGAACAAGCTTGGTTAGAACACAATTTTAACGAAAATGTTCAACAAATATCTGAGAGAATTGCTTCCATTGTTGGACAGCCACTTAACCATGCTAATAAGTTGTTAAAAAATCAAGTCTATTCACCTGGAAAACATGGGGCACACCCGTTAAAAGAAGGGGGAAATGGATTGCGACCTTATAGTTCCTGGGAAAACTGCAATATTAAAACATATATTTTTATGAATATTCCTATAATTTTTATAAAATGCAAATGTCCATAAAATGTTCACAATACAATAAATCTATGTTAAAGTTAAAAAGATTTGTAGAGAATGGAAAGTTCATTGATGTAGGTTAATGAAGATTGACTTTAAATCCTGTTTTTCCATTGTGTCTGTGCGGAAGGATTGCTAGTATAAAACAATGCTTAGCTTTCAGCCCACTGTAAAACGGTACATGTATTGGCATGTGAACCGATTTATAGTGGGCTTTTTTGCGTTCTCATTCTTCCGCGGCTTTCAATTCACATTTACTTTTAAAACTGTGATCAAAGAGGTGGATTATTGTCCTTATGTTTTAAAAAACACTATAAAATCAATTATTGGAGGATAAGAATATGGCGTTTCACAGTTCACAGCAGATCGCGGAATTAGCGGTTGAAGCTGGAATGAAGAAGGCCTCAATGCGGCCTGCTCATACACTATTATTAGGGTTTTTAGGTGGAGCCTTTATTTCATTTGGTTTCTTATTAGACATTCGAGTTATTGCAAACTTACCACAGGAATGGGGTTCCTTCAGCTCGCTTTTAGGTGGAGCAGTTTTCCCAGTGGGTCTAATGTTAATCATTATCGCAGGTGGAGAATTGTTGACGGGAAATATGATGGCACTTCCGATTGCCGTTCTAGCAAAGCGCGCCACACTAAAACAACTGGGTAAAAATTGGCTGTTAGTTTTAGTTAGTAATTTTATTGGAGCAATCTCTGTTGCTTATTTTTTTGGACACATAGTTGGATTAACGGAAACAGGTGTATTCCTGACCAAAACCGTTGCGATTGCAGAAGCGAAAATCGATGAAACATTTATTAAGACCTTAATTTCCGCTATTGGGTGTAACTGGCTCGTTTGTTTAGGCGTTTGGCTGGCTTTTGGGGCAGATGATATCGGCGGAAAAATACTTGCTATTTGGTTTCCGATTATGGCGTTTGTAGCGATTGGTTTTCAGCACGTTGTGGCCAACATGTTTGTCATCCCTGCAGCAATCTTTGCGGGGCACTTCACCTGGGGGGATTATTTAGCTAACTTTGTTCCGGTTATCATTGGAAATGCGATTGGCGGCGGTGTCTTTGTAGCTTTAATCTATTGGATGGTTCACAAGGATTCCCTTCAAACACTATCGAAAGCAAGGGTAAGTATTAAGAAAGCAAGTTAACAACTATTCAATAATAGTAATCTTCTGTTTTGAAGTACAATAGATTTCTTTGTTTTTTACTAAGGAGGATTTACAGTGAAGGAAAAAGTGGACGTTCTTATTAACGGAACAGCACACCAAGTGGAAAAAGGGACTCGTATTATAGATTATTTACTAAAACAAGATATGGAGCATCCGCACATTTGCTATTCTGAAGTTCTTGGACCGGTACAGAGCTGTGATACGTGTATGTGTGAAGTAAATGGCAGCATCATGCGTGCATGTTCCACTGAGATCGAAGAAGGTATGGACATTTTGACGTCATCGGAGCTTGCGACGAAGGCTCAAGAGGAAGCAATGGATCGTATACTGGAAAACCATTTATTATATTGTACTGTATGTGACAATAACAATGGCAATTGTCGAGTACATAATACAGCAGAACTAATGGGGATTGAACACCAAACTCGACCCCATCGTTCTAAGGGGCATGAAGTAGATGTGTCTCACCCGTTTTATCGTTACGATCCTGATCAATGTATTTTGTGCGGGCGATGTGTGGAAACCTGTCAGGATCTTCAAGTGAATGAAACGCTAACCATCAACTGGGAAAGCGGGCAGCCGCGCGTATTATGGGATGGAGGAAAAAGCATTAATGAGTCCTCTTGTGTATCCTGCGGACAATGTGTAACGGTTTGTCCTTGTAACGCATTGATGGAAAAATCAATGATTGGAAATGCAGGATTCATGACAGGGATTTCCGATGACTTGCTTACACCAATGATTGACATCGTCAAAGCAGTAGAGCCTGATTATCAAACAATCATGGCCGTTTCAGAAATAGAAGCAGCCATGCGTGAAACGAAAATAGAGAAAACAAAAACGGTTTGTACGTTCTGCGGTGTAGGCTGTTCCTTTGAAGTTTGGACAAAAGACCGTGAAATCCTTAAAATTGAACCATCTGAAAACGCTCCTGTAAACAGTGTTTCAACCTGTGTAAAAGGAAAATTCGGCTGGGATTTTGTCAATTCTCAAGAACGAATTACATCACCTTTAATCCGTAAGGGTGATGTGTTTGTGGAAGCAAGCTGGGATGAGGCTCTTTCTTTAGTGGCGGAGAAGCTGGGCGGTATTAAAGAAACGTACGGCAGTGATGCCATTGGTTTCATTTCTTCATCAAAAATTACAAACGAGGAAAATTACCTCATCCAAAAGCTGGCACGTCAAGTATTTGGTACGAATAATGTGGACAACTGCTCTCGTTATTGCCAGTCACCGGCTTCATGGGGGTTACAGCAAACTGGAGGCATTGGCGGGGACTCTGGAACGATTCAGGATATCGCAGGTGCAGGGCTTGTCATGCTCGTGGGATGCGCACCTGCAGAAGGACATCCTGTACTTGCCACACGTATTAAGCGGGCGCAGAAACTTCACGGTCAGAAATTAATCACCGTGGATGTGCGCAGACATGAAATGGGTGACCGTGCAGACTTGTTCGTTCGTCCAAAACAAGGGACGGACTATGTATGGCTTTCTGCTATTACGAAGTATATGATTGACCAAGGCTGGCATGATGAGAAATTTATTACAGAACATGTGAATCACTATGATGAATTTTTGGAAATGATGGAGCCTTATAGTTTGGAAGAGGCCGAGAATATTACTGGTATTTCGGAAGAAACCCTAATACAAATGGCAGAAATGATCAGGGATGCGGATGGAACCGTGATTTGCTGGGGAATGGGTGTAACGCAAAATATCGCGGGTTCACACACTTCTGTGGCTATTGCGAATTTGCTTCTTGCAACAGGCAACATGATGCGTCCAAACGCTGGTGCTTACCCATTACGCGGACATAATAATGTCCAAGGTGCGGCAGATATGGGAACAATGCCAAATATCTTCCCTGGCTATCAATCCGTAACAAATGTTGAATTCCGTGAAAAATTTGAAAAGGCTTATGGGGTGAAAATTCCTAAAAATCCTGGACTTGACAATATAGAAATGCTCGGTGCTGTCGATAAAGGCGAGATGAAGGCGATGTTTATAGCTGGTGAGGATATGGCATGGGTTGATGCGGACTCGAACCATACACAGGCGATGCTTGCGAAGTTAGATTTCCTTGTTGTTCAAGAAATCTTCTTAACCACAACCGCTCAATTTGCAGATGTTATCTTGCCAGGTGCTCCGTCTCTTGAAAAGGATGGAACGTTTACCAATACCGAGCGCCGTGTGCAGCGTTTGTACCAAGCATTACAGGCTCTAGGCAATAGTAAACCAGACTGGTGGATTCTGACACAGCTCGCTAAAAAGATGGGCTTTGATTGGAGTTATACGCATCCAAGTGAGATTTTTGATGAAATGGCAGGCTTAACTCCTTTCTTCAGCCAGTGTAATTATGATGTTCTGGAAGGGTGGAACAGTTTCCACTGGGGCTCACTTGATGGATCCAACACGCCGCTCCTTTTCGAAAACGGCTTTAATTTTCCAGATAAAAAAGCACGTTTCGGTTTGTTTGATTATATTCCGCCAATGGAGTTCCCACAGGAATTCGATCTCGCGTTAGATAATGGACGTCTGTTGGAGCACTTCCATGAAGGAAACTTAACTCAGAAATCAGAAGGACTTAACTACAAATTCCCAAAAGTGTTCGTGGAAACATCACCGGAACTAGCGAAAGAACGAGGCGTAAAAGACGGTTCACTTGTTCGTCTTGTATCACCGTATGGAGCGATTAAGCTGCCAGTTCTAGTAACAGATCGTGTGGAAGGAAAAACGGTCTATGTTCCAATGCATTCCTCAAGCCACGAGAGTGCGGTTAATCTTCTTACGGGTGGAGCAGTGGATGTCGTGACACATACACCAGCATATAAACAAACAAAAGTACGGATGGAGGTCCTTGCAATCAACGGAGAAAATCCGCTGCCAAGGTACAATCCGCGTAATGCCACTCGTACGCCGCAAAAGGGGCTTGAAATATACCGTAAGTGGGAACGCGGTGATTACGTTCCGATTGCTAGTACCAATGAGCATATTGAACCTGGTTTCTATGACAGGAGGAATGCGTAATGGCAAAGCCGATAAAAATCGTTCAAAAGACAGAACTGACAGAAGAACAAAAGAAAATGCAATCCCTGGATTATCTTCTCTCCGGGGTTGCGGATAACAAGGATTCATTGCTCGAGACCTTAAATTTGCTTCAGGAATTACACGATAGTGGGATCATGGACGCTTTAGGAAGCTTGCTAAAAACAAAAGAAAAGGCAGCAAAAATTGCTGTCGGTCAGCTTTCACGCGAACCAGTCACAAAAATGATCAATAATGCGATGGCCGCAGGCGGTATACTTACTGAATTGGACCCTGAAACAACAGGTAAGCTCGCTAAAGGTCTGACGAATGGATTGCAAAAGGCTCAGCAGGGGTTAGCAGAAGATTCCAAAGTTGGACTTTTTGACCTAATGAAGGCTATAAAGGATCCTGATATAAATCGGGCGATAGGATTTGGATTTAATCTTTTAAAAGGTATGGGCGAAGGTTTAAAATAGTATATACAAAGAAAAAGCAAACCCATTCGTTCATGTAATGAATGGGTTTCCTCTTTAGAATCAAACTAAGTGGCAGGATAAGGAGGATCATGAAATGGCAAAAAATATGGAGCATCAATTTAGTATGCTTATTCGCGAAATTAGAAAAGAATATGTGGGAAATGGCCCAAAGGAAATCACCACCAAATTTATCGGTTCTTGGGCGGTCACTGAAATGAAAGGAAACCTCACAAATGTGGAGAAGTTCATGCTTACTTCAAACCATGGTGAAGAAATGGTCCATGAAACGAGAACAAGATTTGTTAAGGAAATATACAAAAAGCCAGAAGTTCTTTTAAGATTTGAAAACTTAATGGGTGCAAAAGTACTTCGGTTATTTTCTGATATTAATATTAAAGAAGATGTTGCAATGACTGTATTCGTTTTTGACCAGCCGATTGAAGGAACTGGGAATTAAGTACGAATCAGACAATGAAAATGAAAAGCAGCATTTGGCGGTATGAAGAGAGAGTCATAAACAGAGTAACGGATCGCATTGTCACATAATATCCAATAACCTTTGTCCTAAATGGGCAACTCCCTAACGGCTGAAAATGCGAAAGAAATAGTCGATGCCCAGATGCAATCCGGGAAAAAATTAATGGTAGATCATAATCAACGGTTTACTCGTGCCCATCAAAAAGATAAAGAAATCATACAGAATAAAGAACTTGGAAATTACTTACATTTAGAACGACTTTTGGACACTTTGGACCAGAGCATTGGGGTGTCAATAAATCAAACTCAACGTGGTTCTTTAAAAAGGAACGCTCAGGTCTTGGTGTTGCTGGAGATTTGGGGATTCATAAAGTTGATTTATTACAATACTTATTAGATGACGAAATCGAGCCGGTTAGTGCTTTTCAAGGAGCGCTCGACAAAATTAATGAAAAGGGCGAACCTATAGAAGTATGCGATAACATAGTATGTAGTTTAAAAACGAAAAAAGGTCGTTTGGGTACAGCATCTTTTTCTTGGACCTATTACGGAGAAGAAGACAATAGTACTATTATCTATTGTGAAAAAGGGATTTTGAAAATCTATCATAGTGATCAATACCAATTGGAAGTGATTACAGATCGCGAGAAAGTACAGTACCAAGTTGAAAGTATTCAAACCAACAGTAACCAGACGAACAGTGGTGTTATCGATTCCTTTATTGAATGTGTCCGTCTTGATCATTCCCCATTTGTAACAGGGGAAGATGCATTATCTTTTCTAAAAGTCATTTTAGGGATTATAGAAGCAGCAGAATTAAATAGGGTTGTTTATTTAAATAGAGTCCCTCCTTAAAGAAATTATCTTATAAGGAGGGATTTTCTTTTTTTATTATTAACCCTCACTTAAATAAGTAACGGAGAACCGTGTAGAAAATAGAGTTCTTCAACAATCAGGCGATATTTATTAACGTGTAACGATTAAATTAATTATACGGTAAACACTACTAGATCAATCTGTGTGCAATCACTTTGTAAGCCATAAAAAGGAGTAGTAACAATGTCATCTAATAATAATAAAATAAGTGCCTGTTCCCCTTGGAAAAATGTATGTTTTCATTTGAATTGAATGGTGACCTCTTGGATAGTGAACTCTCTGTTTCATGTTCGAGAGAATATTTGATAGGGAGAGTGCATTTTTGCAAAATGAAAATATTCATTTTATTAAAGAGGTTTACCTACTTCAGTTTCATTTCTATTGTATAGTTAGGATAGGTCATAATAATGAAGTAAGAAAAGACAAGCTTAAAGATATATTAGGGGAGGAAATGAAGTGAGAAGGATTGTTTTATCGACAGAGAGCGGAGCCGATTTACCTGAAGATTTAGCTAGTAAATATGCCATTAAGGTAGTTCCGATGCATATCGTACTGGAAGGAAAGGATTATTTAGATGGTTCTTTACCTGTTAATGAGATTTATGATTATTATAATCGTACAAAAAAAATACCCTCTACAACTTCCACTAATGCCCACGAATATCACGATTTTTTCACGAAGATAAAAACAGATTTTCCTGATTGCATCGTTATTCATATTGGTTATACGTCAAAGGCATCTTCTTCCTTTCAAAACGCGATGATCGCAGCGGAAGATTTTGAAGACCTTTTTCTAATTGATGCTCTGAACGTTACAGGTGGACTATCTGCAATTGTGATGTATGCTGCTACTTTGTTAGAGAAAGAACCACTCATTGAACCTGTTCGCTTAGCAGAAAAAATTGAGTCTATGGTTCCTAAATCAAGACTGGCTTTCCTTCCTGGCAGCTTAGAGTTTTTAAGAGCGGGTGGACGCGTAAGTAATATAGCTTACCTAGGAGGGGCTTTGTTAAAAATAAAGCCATGCATCGAGTTAATTGAAGGAAAGCTTGTTTCTACTAAAAAATATCGTGGGAAAATGAGCGGAGTTGCGGAAAAACTCATGCAAGATTATTTAAGTGAATACAGCATAGATAGAGAACAACTTTATTTCATATACTCAATCGGACTTGATGAAAATATCAAGCAGCGGATGGATGAAGTCGCCAAAGAAACAGGATTCCAAAATGTAAAATGGATCCAAGCCGGTGCCATGATTTCTACTCACGCTGGACCTGGGGGATTCGGGATTGCAGGATTAGAAGTCTAGGAGGGAATATTCCTTACATCGGACTCATACTAAAACCTTGATTATCTTTAATGTACCGTCTTATTCCCTCAGAATCGCATGCAGGTTCATTATATCTATGGATTCATTGGCCATTACAAGGTATTGTATCGGGGGGCTTATCCGTATATTTTTTTTAATAGAATGTAGCAAATGGATAGTGACTTTTAAATTGGTTACTATCCTTTTTTTTGAGTTATTACATTAGTGAATTCAAAAAACAATCTGTAGTATTTATTGGTATACGTAGTAGGAAGAAGCACTGGGTACGTCCCATGCTTTTACATATTTTTTTACGGAAAATGAAACCAACATACCTAGTCTGAACGACATACTAGTGAAAATAAATATTGGAGGTTGCCCAGTTGAGTGAGGAAAAGAAATTATTCAATCAAATCAGGGAAGGGAATGGGGAAGCGTTCAGCCACCTGGTCGAACATCTACTTTCTTCTGCTTATAAGACGGCTTATCTCATCCTTGGTTCGAGGGAGCTGGCAGAGGATGCTGTCCAGATTGCCTTGGAGGACTGCTATCTCAGTATTATGCGAAATGTGGAAATCCGCCATTTTAAAGCATGGTTTTACCGGCTCGTCTATACCCGTTCGATCGACGTGTATCGGAAGCAAAAGCGAAATCAGTTTACTGATCTAGAGGAGAATCCAGAAGCTATCTCCAAGATGAAGTCCGAGTCAGCTCAGGAAAAGGCCGTTGAAAAGGAAACAAGACAAGAAATGCTGCAGCTGATCACCTATTTAAAGGATGAACAGCGCGTCCCACTGCTGCTGTATTATTTTGAAAACTTATCAGTAAAGGAAATCAGCATAATTCTCAATGAAAACAGCAATACGGTAAAAACAAGGTTGTCCCGGGGCAGGAAAAAGCTTGGAGAACTCATGGAAAAGCATCACCACTATCATAAGGAGGAGCAGTCTTATGGGATATGAAAAAGATGAACTGCAGGTCTCTGTTTCGCTTGAGAAGTTTACAAAGAATTTGCCAGGGAGATTCGCGGCTGGAGAATTTGATCATGCGAGGATAGAGAGGGTAGCCAGTGAGCTTGAAGAATTTAATAAAGCATTGAAAAAGCCATGGACCGTTTGGAAAAAGGCAGGGGTGGCAACAGCTGCAGTAGCTGCTAGCTTCTTGCTATTTGTTGGCTCAGGGTTTGTATCACCAACAATGGCTAAGATGGTAGCTAAGATTCCGCCGTTAAGCTCGATCTTTGATAGCCATGAGCAAAACCTGACGGAGCGCTTAACTCAAGCTTTGGAAAAAGAAGGGTATCCTGTTAAGCAAGTGAACCAGCACGTCGGTGGCAAAAAGGAAGGAATCCTCGTTACATTGGATGCATCTGAAAATCAGGTCAAAGATATGGAAGCTGGTGTGAAAAAAATCGGTCTTTCCATTGTCCAGAGCAAGGAGTTCAAAGGGACGAGAATCGAGGATTATTATATCAAGGTAAGGAAACATCATGAACCATCTGAAGAATGGCAGCAGGAACAGGCCGAAATCGAAAAGGAAAGTGAAGAAGTGTTTGATATCGTCCAGGCTGCTTTAAAGCCATTTAATTATAATAACGGTTTTGGTTATATGAGTGACTCGGTTGAGCTTGAAATACCGAGTCATGAAAAGCAAGAAAAAGTGGATGAAATTAAAAAGGCTGTAGAAGATGCGCTCGCTGCAGGCGGCAAGGACTATGTTGAGGTGAAGATCAGGAAGTACAATCTGGCCAAACGTGAACAATATGCTCGCTGGAGTGACGCAGTTTCAGGCATCGCTCATGAATTTAAAACGTATAAAAAATACAATGTGTCAGGTGTCGGCTATCAGAGTAAAGAAGGCTTGATGAGAATTTTCATCACAATGAAGATGAAGAGCACGGACGAAGGGGCTGTCGAACACGCCAGCGATTTATATTCGATGGCCGAGGAATTTATCAAGTCAGATGAAATTTGGCCACATGTTAAGGAAGATCCTTATAAGATTGTCGTTAGGACAAAGGATAAAAAAGAATTTGTTGTTGATGATGGAGAGAAGCACTTTAAATAAAATGCAAAAGACCAGGAGTTCTTGTCCTGGTCTTTTACCTTGTAGAAGCAAAAGGTACGTCCCTGTGCTTCTTATCCAAAATTCATATGCTGATAGCGTCCGCGGATGATTTGGTAGACTCCATATAAAATGAGTCCAACTGCCACAATAGCCAGTAAAAACTGTCCGAATGGCTGGTTTGCTAATTCTGTTAGAGCACCGCCAAGTCCTTTTGATTCGTTGGGATTATGTGTGTAGGCTGTGCGGATGAAGAAAAATCCGACCATGCTTAGAACAATCCCTCGTGAAATCAGACCGATTTTACCTGACCAACGTGCAATTTTCCGTTCGTGATCATTCATTTCATAGGTTTTGAATTTAGGCATGAATTTTTCTTTAAAACCACTATAAAGTTCGTAAACACCGTATCCAATAATTATGGCTCCTAGTAATCCTACTAACCATACGCCAAATGGCTGTTCCATTAACTTAGCGGAGATCGTCTTGTGCGAGTTTTCACTGCCAGCGTTCCCTGTGTGACTAGCTAATTTTATGGCACCAAATGCTAGACTCGTATAAATGAGTCCACTGATGAAATAACCCGTTCTTTTAATCAGACCTTTTGCATCTCTTCCTTCATTTTCAGGATCCTTAATCGCTTTAATAAAATTCCATAAGATATAACCGATTAAACCAATTCCAATGAACCATAACCCAACTTCACCAAATGGCATTGCGGAAAGGGATTGGAGAGCACCAGAAGTCCCAGTCGTATCTCCGCTAGGTCCGATTGCTGCTAAAGCTGCGAGTACCCCAATCATCACGTACACAAGACCTTTCGCCCAATAACCTAACCGGCCAAAACGGCGTACCCACGGCTTCGCTTCTCTTAATTTATCATTTACTTCTATTGTTGAGGGTGAATTCATATAATGTTCACTTCCTATATTATTCTTTTACTACATGAAGTTCCCGTTTTACAGTAAAAAGAAACTACTATTATTCTTCCAGCAAGACAAGTCGAGCCTCTAAATAATATTGTTGGAGTAAAAGTAAAAAACTCGCTATTATTCATTCCGGAAACTGCTGAGCATCAACTTTTATTTATTTCTTCGTCGTTAATTTCTTTGAATCATTGGTTTTAGAAAATCTATAGCCAAGTCTTGCATGGAAATAATGAAAGTCTTATCAAATAGCTATTCACCTGTATAGAGCAAAAAATGAGCTGGCGAATTGAACCGTTGAAATAGAAAAGGTTAAAAATAGATAGGAACCGCTTTCATGAATTATGGTAAAATATTAATTGAGTTGGTTTAAATCATAGATCTTGGAGGACTTACATTGGCTTATCAATTATCAAACCGTTTTAAAATGTTTAGTTTGAATTCCAACCCTAAATTAGCAGCAGAAATGGCATCACTTTTAGGATGCGAGTTAGGGAAAAGCTCTGTCACTCGATTTAGTGATGGGGAAATTCAGATTAATATAGAAGAAAGTGTTCGTGGAAGTGATGTTTATTTGGTTCAGTCGACTTCACAGCCTGGCAATGAACATCTTATGGAACTTCTCATCATGATTGATGCATTGAAAAGAGCCTCAGCTAAAACAATCAATGTCGTGATTCCTTACTACGGATATGCAAGACAAGACCGAAAAGCACGTTCCCGGGAACCGATTACAGCAAAACTAGTAGCAAACCTTCTAGTAACAGCTGGAGCAGACAGAATTCTTACCATTGACCTTCACGCTCCGCAAATACAAGGATTTTTCGATATACCCGTTGACCAATTAGTAGGTGTCCCGATCCTTGCTCAATATTTCGAGAATAAAGGATTAGAGGATATTGTGGTGGTTGCCCCAGATAATGGCGGGGTAGTCAGAGCTAGAAAATTGGCGAACCGTTTACATGCACCTATCGCATTAGTAGATAAACGCCGTCCACAGCCGAATGTTGTAGAAGTTATGAACATTGTTGGTAACATTGAAGGAAAAAATGCAATTCTAATTGATGATATGATCGATACAGCCGGCACAATAACTTTAGCAGCTAATGCATTAATGGAAAAAGGAGCAAAAGCAGTGTATGCATGCTGCACTCACGCTGTGCTTTCCGGAGCAGCAATTAGTAGAATAGAAGCATCAGCAATAAAAGAATTAGTAGTCACGAATTCAATTGAGCTTCCAGAAGAGAAAATGATCAATAAAATTACAACCTTATCAATTGCACCATTGCTTGTGGATGCAATCGACCGTATTCATAATGAAAAAGCAGTAAGTCCTCTATTTGAATAAATATAAAAATCAAGCCAACTACATTAAATGTGAGTTGGCTTGAATTTTATAATGAACATATAGTCCCCAACCATTCCAAGGATTCATCTGAGAACCATCCTGTTCATTTTACTTATCTTGATAATAATCATGCTTCCAGATCAATACCATAAAACTTCAATTCTTCAGTATCATTAGGAAGAGTCACATACCCTTCAAGCTCCATCCCGAGTTTTTCCAGTAGCTTTGAAGAAGCAGTGTTATCTTTTGTGGTGATGGCAACAAGCCTGTCTATACCCAATTTCCTCGCATATTCCACTGTACCCTTAGCCGCTTCATAGGCATATCCTTTGGATTGATGTGCTGCAAGGAAAGCAAAGCCTAGATCCACATCCTCCAACCCATCCCGTTTGATCAATCCGCATAATCCTATTGGTATATGGGTTTCTTTGAGTTCAGCCACAAATAGCCCGAACCCGTGCCGTTCGTACATGCTCCTTGGACCAGACAAAATATAATTCTCAGCATCCTCAATCGACCGAATTCCTTTATCACCTATATACTGAAGCCATCCCGGTTCATTCAATAGTTGTAAAATAAATTCCGAATCACGAACATCCAGCCAGCGGACATTTAAACGCTCCGTTTCAAAAACCTGCACATTCCATACCTCATTTCGGCGAATAATGGGTGATGATCCCTGTTTATGATTATAGTAGAAATTCAAACTTTGTTAAACAGTAATGGAAAAAGGTGGTTTCGCAATAAGTAAAATGGGTATTTTTAGATAAAAACAGTTTACCTACTGTAACACGCCAGGTTGTATTTACCACATCTTTCAGTTCTTTATATAAAACCCCACAAAACCATTCCTAAAAACGAACCTATATAATTGGTCTAAAAAATATAATTCTATATAATTGTTTGGTGCACTCATATAGATGTAAGGCACCTTTTAACAACTAGTTACTAAACATAAGAAAACAAGGTGGGAATTGCAATTGGGGAGAATGGAAAGAAGGCAGCAAAGGAAGAAATCAATTATCAATTGGAATGATATTAAATCTAAAAGTACGATGAAGAAGGTCATCGCCATTAGTGGGGCTTTGCTCATTTTGGGATTTTTGATTCTAAATATCATGATTTGGAGCAGTGATGTCAGCAAACTGGAAGAACCTGCACCGCAGCCTACGATGATTTTGGATCAAAATGATCAGGTTGCAAGCAAGGTTGCAGCTTCCAATATTGAAGGAGTTAGCATAAAACAAATCCCGGAGCATCTGATACATGCTGTGGTTTCTACCGAAGATCAAAGATTTTACAAGCATGGTGGAATCAATTATTTCGCGATTGCCAAGGCATTCATGCAAAATACATTCAAGGGTGAAATTGTTGCAGGAGGCAGTACGCTTACCCAGCAGCTGGCGAAAAATGCATTTTTGACACAGGAACGTACGTATACCAGAAAGTTTAAAGAATTGATTCTTACGAAAAAGATTGAGCAAAAGTACTCTAAAGATGAAATCATGGAACGTTACCTGAACCAGATTTATTTTGGTGAAGGTGCATGGGGAATTCAGCGTGCAGCACAGACTTATTTTGGCAAGGATGTAAGTGACCTAAATTTAAGTGAATCAGCGATGATTGCAGGATTAATCAAGGCTCCTTCCATCTTGTCTCCTTTTAAAGACATGGATAAATCTGTCGAGCGGAGAGATGTAGTTTTGACACTAATGGAGAAAGAGGGCTACATCAGTAAAAAGGAGCTGGAAAAAGCCAAAGAACAGCAAATTGTGTTAGAAGGCAAGAAGATTGATGATTACAAAGGGAATTACCCTTATTATGTTGACCATATTATTGCAGAAGCCATCCAAAAGTACGACCTGACAGAAAATGAAATTCTTTCAGGCGGGCTGCGAATCTATACGGAGCTGAATCCAGAAATTCAGGGTGCTGTTGAAGAAGTTTACAAGAATAAAAGTTTGTTTCCGGAAAGCAAGCCTGATCAACTGATCCAGAGCGGGGCTGCTTTCATCAATCCATCAACCGGAGGGATTACGGCCATAGTTGGTGGCCGAGGGGAACATACTTTTCGAGGGTTTAATCGGGCGACTCAACTTAAAAGGCAGCCGGGTTCAACGATGAAGCCACTCGCCGTTTATACTCCTGCCCTGGAACAAGGATATGAGATGTTCGATATGCTTCAGGATATGCCAATGGATCTCGGCGGATATCAGCCCATGAACTACGATCGACAATACCGCGGACAGGTATCCATGTATGAAGCGGTCATCAATTCTTATAATGTCCCTCCTGTATGGCTGCTGGATAAAATGGGAGTGAAGTACGGCATTAACGCAGTCGAGCGTTTCGGGATAAAAGTGGAGGAAGAAGACCATCAGCTTGGTCTGGCACTCGGGGGAATGAACAAGGGTGTTTCTCCTTTAACATTGGCGCAGGCATATTCTGCATTTCCAAACAAAGGATTAATGACAGAGGCTCACTCTATTAAAAGAATTGAGGATGCAGAAGGAAATCTGATCGGAAAATGGCATAATAATGCGACGAAGGTTACCGATGAAAAAGTAGCGGATAAAATGACCTACATGCTTAAAGGAGTCGTTGAAGAAGGCACAGGTAAAAGTGCCAGAGTTGACGGCTGGGAGATTGCCGCAAAAACGGGCACGACAGAGGTTCCTTTTGGGAATGAAGAGGGAACAAAGGATCATTGGTTTGTCGGTTACACCCCAGAAATGGTCGGTGCCATCTGGATGGGATATGACCAAACGGATGAAAATCATTACCTGACAGAATCGAGTGGTTCTACCGTAACCCTTATTTTTAAAGAGATCTTTTCTAAGTTCCAAAATCAATTTTCAAAAAAACAATTTGATCTGTCCTCCATTAATAAGCTGGTTGAACAGCAAAGGAAAAAAGAAGAGCAGCAAAAAGCGCTAGAAGAAGAAAAAAATAGAAGAGAGCAAGAGAGAAAGGATGAGGAGAAGAAGAGAGAGGAAGAGAAGGATAAAGAAGATAAGAAGAGAGGGGAAGAGCCGAAGGAAAAAGGCAAAGGAAAAGGGAAAAAGAAAGACAAAGAACATAAGAAACATTGATGTAAGACAAATGCATTGAGGTAAAATGAAGGCAATTACTGAAAAGGTAATTGCCTTTTCTGCATTTAGATGACGATTTAAAGCACAGTTTTTTCCCCATTTTCATCAAAAACATGTTTAAAATCAAATGCCAAAGGAGATGGTCCATGTTTTAGGTATAAGTCGTATCTCTTAAAAGCTTCTTTCCATGAGACATCAGTTACCTTATCCGTCCACCATACGATATAATTTGGCTGTCTTTCTTCAAGAGTGCCAAACCACTTTTTTCTATTTTGTAAAGCTTCCTTATGCAAGCCGGAGTAAGAGAAAGTATATATAGCTGATAGGCTTTTCCATACTGTCAAGGTGAGAAAAGGTGTTCCCTGGCTTATGCTTTCTTTTTCAGGGAAATACCTTCCATTAGGAGAGAATTCTTTTACGAGATGACCAGTTTTTGCAGCTTCACGCATAACTTCAGCACCAACTTCAAAAAATTCACGTGAGGCGGGGTGTTCAGCTGAATGTTTTAGCCTGCCGACAGTATAAATCGCAACAAAAGCCACGTTTATCCCTCATTTACAGTTTTACCTACTTATATTCTTTTAAGAGGGGATTGATTCCTATCTGTATAATAATTATTGGCTGAATACTATTTTTTGTCTTTTAAAGATCACAAAGAAGACCATCAGTTTAGCAACGTTGGTCTTCTCTGATCAGTTTTGCATTTCTCGTTCTAATCGTAAAATCTTTTCCTGGATCTTGATGAGGTTTTCTTCTGATTCACGAATTTGTTGTTGAATCTTTATTTCTAGTTGTTTCATCATTTCGATCCGTTGAAGATTCGTTTCTTTCCCAATCATCGACCATTCTACAAACCGTTTTATGTCCTTGATTGACATACCGGTATCTTTTAAACATAGAATGAAATCCATGAATTTCAAGGCGTCCTCGTCAAAAACCCGATCGCCTTTTTCCGTTCTTTTTAGGAAAGGGAACAGGCCCTGGTTATCATAGTAACGTAATTAGGAGATGGATAAATCCTTCATTTTTGCGACTTGACCAATCGTATAGTTCATCTTATCTTCCTTTTCATGATTACCATGGAATGATTCCACTGTTGTTTAGTATTTTTCCATTATAACCGTTTTCGCTTAATGCGTAATCAACAATAATCTTTGCACCTTCGGACGTTGTTTTGCCTCCTGGAGCGTTACCGTTTAGGTCAGTAGAGGTAAAGCCAGGTGTTACGCTGAAAATCTCTGGCCCATCAATTCCAAATGCTTTCCCGAAGGATAAAGTTAAGGCATTTGCAGCCGTTTTAGATGAATTGTACCCTAATAAATTCAGATGCCCCGCCTGACCATTGTCAAACATCGTTTGCGAAGCCATATCGGTCGTCACATTCACAATTTTCCCGCGTTGAGCATTTTTTATGATCGGTAAAAAAGTTTGGATCATCTGAAACGTTCCAAAGAAGTTCACATTGAATTCTTCACGCAGCGTGTCTATTTTTAATTCAGTAGGGGAGATCCCGAAATCGAGTGCAATCCCAGCGGTATTAATTAACAGATCTAAGTGATCTGTCACTTCAACGATCTTATTCTTTGCCTTTTCAATGGATTCTGTGTCGGTTACATCTACTTTTACATACGAAACATTTGATTTACCAAGTGATTCCACAGCTTTTAATCCAAGTTCCTCATTCCGAGCTCCTAAGAATACAGTGTAATTCTCTTCTGCCAACTGGCGGACAACTTCATACCCAATCCCTTTATTCGCTCCTGTTACAAATGCAAATTTCGTCATTCTTCATTCCTCCAAGATTCTTTTAAATAGGTTCAAATAAAAAGATACAACCTCAACCTAAGTTGAGGTCAAGGTTTATTTTTGCATATCCAACCATCTTTATTTGGGCAAGAAATCAATTAAAGGAATACATCACAAAAAAGTAGAATGTTATAGAAGGTCAAAGAGGAGGCAGAATATGTACTTCTTTCACAAATTAAAAAGCAAAAAATTACAAGTCAGCAAAACGGACGACTTTGGTTATGATTTAAGGAAGAAGTGGGAAGAAAACTTTGCATCGCACTTAAGTCCTCCAGAAAAAAGGGATATCTACCTTCATTCATACAGTGGTGCAAGTGGATATCTGTGGCATGTGTTTAGTTATGAGAAAAGAAAGTGTGAGAAGGAAGAACAAGCAGAGCTTTCTTTCGAACATCAATATAAAGATACTTGCCTGATTTTCTTTCAGCATTCGGATGACGTGTTGCACGTGGAGAATGCTTCAGAATTGAAGGCAAAAGACCTTTTGCTGGCAGATGGCGAGTATGCCGACTTATACGTTGTCGACCAAGAGTTTAAATGGACATATGTTGTCACCCATGAAAGAGGATGGATCGGCCCGTTTTTTTGCAGAAAATGAGATGGAATTGGGCTATGGTAATTAGAAAATGTGAAAGAACTGAGGAAGGCCTTGGTTATCAGAAAATTAATCTCTGCACTGGCTACAACGGTGGTTATGGTCATCTTGTATTCGTTAATTGAAGAGTTTGGAGTAGGACTCTTTTTAGGTATGTACATCCTGCCGATGCTTTTAGTCAATGGAATTCCATGTTCTATCTTATCTGATTATCTAACAAGAAGATCAGGTGGGTATAGGAGGATGGCAGCAGCTGTGCTTCACATTTTTCTTGGAGCGCTGTTTGTCGCTATTCCAACCCTGGTTTTTGAACAAGGGAACTGGCTCACAAGTTTGTGGAACAATGCATTCTTTTTCTTAATGCTACGGTTTCTTCATTCATCTTTTGGTGTTTGATGAACTGATCAAAAGCAAATGGTTAAGTGATTTAAGAGGGAAATGTCTTGGAGTT
This sequence comes from Bacillus sp. JJ1609, assembly GCF_036967045.1. NCBI lineage: Bacteria > Bacillati > Bacillota > Bacilli > Caryophanales > Bacillaceae > Bacillus > Bacillus sp. JJ1609. Next base: position 37,289 of record NZ_JBALSS010000014.1, read on the forward strand.
TTAAGAAGGATAGGGGATTTAAGGATTTAAACGCTGAAGTTTTTATGCAAGTAATCGCCTAAGGTGTGAACAATTGTGGTTTATTCCAATGGCCAAAGACTAAGCACCTTCTATTCAAAAAGAATATAGACCTCATTTCTCTTAATTCCTATCCTTTCACTTATTAAAGTCATTAATGATATACTCATGTTCTACTATTATAGAAGAAATTGATCTCACTGATCGTTTGTTATATAGAGCAAAGGAGTTTAAAAGTATGGCGAATGTGCATGAATTTACGAAGAGAGAAGAAATCGCAAATGCGATTATCCATGGAATCGGGGGACTGTTAAGCATCGCTGCCCTTGTCATCCTGATCGTATTTGCTTCACTATACGGAACAGCATGGCATGTCGTAAGCTTCACCTTATTCGGAGCGACCATGGTGCTGCTCTATACATCCTCAACACTCGTCCACAGCTTCCCACCCGGTAAAGCAAAGGATGTCTTTGAAATTATGGACCATTCATCCATCTATTTTTTTATTGCCGGTACATACACACCATTTCTATTCATTGCGGTAAAAGGAGCACTAGGTTGGACTCTGTTTGGCATTGTTTGGGGTCTGTCAATTGCCGGAACGGTCTTCAAATCGTTGTTCGTTAAACGCTTCTTGCACACATCTACTGGATTATATGTCTTAATGGGATGGCTGATCGTGTTTGCCTGGGGGCCATTGAAAGAAAACGTATCAGCTCAAGGATTAATGTTTCTAGTAATTGGAGGAGTTTTGTATACAGTAGGAGCCATTTTTTATGTATGGCGGGGATTTCATTATCATCATGCAATTTGGCATCTGTTTGTCATTGCCGCTTCGATTATGCACTTTTTTGCGGTTTTGACGTTGTTGCCTTGATGCTCCAGGAGCTAACTGCTTATGTTAAACAAAAGAAGATAAGTAGAAATACCCCAAACGCGGCAGTAATTAACTGCCGTTTTTTTGTATGTATTTTTAATTGAGATTGAATGGGAATTATTAAGTATCCTGACCATTATAAGGTCATGAGTACTATTTGTCAGAATGAACCGCTAAAAAGGATTTTATTGGGAAAGGGACGGAAAGGAGGAGTAAGTGGAGAGACTTAGCTGGAGTTGTTCATTGAAGAGCAGCCCTAGAAAATTAAAACTTGAAGAAATTTCGTGAGAAAAGGGAGAGTATGCAGAGAATAGGCTTATTCTTCCTTTTGTGTTTGAATCGTTAACTAGTAAACCCTAACACTATGGACAGGTGTAAATTAATCTAAACGGATAATCTCATGAGTGCCAAAATAAATTCAAAATTAAGTGGCCGAAATTTTATTTGTATCAACAACTCTATAGTAATTTAATTTGAGATTCCTAAAGTTTTATAAAAACTATAAAATATTTAAAGATATTAAATAATACTATGCTATATTTATTTATAATTGAATAACAAATATTAGTTTTAAGGAGTAAATTATGCTTATTAACAAAATTACTTTAAGAAAATTCAAGCGAGTTGAACATGCTGAATTTAACTTGGATAAAGTTAATGTATTAATTGGTGGCAACAATTCAGGAAAAAGTAGTATTTTACAGGGAATCCATTTTTCTGTTACTGTTTCTGCAATAGCGAGACAACAACAATTAGAAACATTCTCAAGTGATTTATTGTTATATAACCCTACACCTGATTTTACGTTATTAAAAAATGGAACACCATATAGAAATATGGGTGAAGATATAAGTAGTGAATTAAGCATTTCAGCTTTAGCAGAAAACACAGAATCTCGAGTTAGTTATAATATTGTGCTTAATAAAGGAAGGAACCATGGTAACATTGGGTGTCGCCGTAACGGAGACCAACCATTAGGTTTATTGATAACAGACCCAAGCAACTTATTTAGTATTTATGTTCCAGGTTTGGCCGGAATTCCGCAATCAGAGGAATTAAAGTCTAAGGCAATTGTACGAAGAGGGGTAGCTAGTGGAGATGCTAATTTGTATTTACGGAATGTAATATACTATATTGAAAAGACAAACAAGTTAGAAGATTTAAATAGTAGTTTAAGTTCAATATTCCCAGGAATGTCTGTTTCAATTAACTTTAACGAAGAACTCGATACGTATATTAAAGTATTTATCAATTTAAACGGGAGGTCAACACCACTCGAATTAATTGGAACAGGAGTTCTTCAAATTCTTCAGATCCTATCTTACATTACTTATTTCAATCCTCGATTATTATTATTAGATGAACCTGATTCACATTTACACCCTAATAATCAAGTTGTTTTAGCTGATACATTAAAATTAATTTCAGAAGAAACAAATACACAAATACTTCTTTGTACTCATAGTAGACATATTATTGATGCACTTTATGGGCAAGCGAATTTCATCTGGATGAAAGATGGAAAACTTCATGAAGAGGGTTATACTATTGAAAGGTTACCTTTATTAGTTGATATCGGTGCGTTAGATGACTTTGATAAATTTAGGCAAGGGTTACTTAATTCAGTGGTATTAACCGAGGACCGAAATACTGCCTTTTTAGAAAAATTGTTGGTAGCGAATGGTTTTAATTTAAATAACGTTTTAGTTTACAGTTATAAAACGTCTTCAAACCTAGAAGGAGCATCATTGTTTGTCGACTTTATCAAGGAAGTTGCAAATAATTGTAAAGTAATTATTCATAGAGACAGGGACTTTATGACTGATGATGAGGTTGAAAAAATAAAAAATAAAATATTACAAGCAAATGCAATTCCCTTTATAACATCAGGAAGTGATGTTGAGGCTTATTTCATTAAATCTGATCATGTCGCGGAATTACTTGAAATGGAAGAGATTGAAGTCCGTTCTTGGATAGATGAATTAGCTAGATTAAATCATAATCAAATTCAACACGAATTTACAAGAAAGAGAGATGAAATTAAGGGTAAATTATATTCGAGACAGAATATAAATCAGTGCCCAGACACTTATTCTTTAATTGGTATAGGAATCCCATTGACTGAAGATAAGAGAAAAGGTAAATTTATGATGAAAAAAATAAGAGGGAATATGTTTAGTAGATTTAATAGAGAAGTTGATTTAATAACTATTACCCCTTATTTAAAATGCCAAGAATTAGAGTCAATCCTCAATCAAATTAATGAAGAAACCGAACAATTAGTATAATTTTTTACTTTTATCCACCTTATTTTTGTTTAGGCTATTTATATCTGGAAGCTCATTTTCTTCGCAAGCTCTGAGGAGATCATAGGGTCGTACCTAAAATTTCCGTTAATTATGAGGGATCTTTCACACGGTTTCAATATTATTCACTGAACATAAATCATCAAAGAAGCAAAGGATAAGTCCCTGGTGAGTCCCTTTGATTCTAGGACTATTTCACCTACAGAATGATAGGCCGGAACCGTCCCTATATTTCAAACGCGTGAAACTGTTGCGAAGATTGTACTTGCATAAAAAATAAGAGCCTTACCCTTTTGTGGATAAGGCTCTTATAATGGCAAGAATTTCACTAATTGAATTGATATTTAGAATCCGAAATGATGAGAGAGAAACGTCCCGATATCTCACTATCTTCAAATCCTTGTTCGTTAAACGCTTCCTGCATACATCCACAGGAGTATGGCGGGGATTTCATTATCATGATGCAATATGGCATCTGTTTGTCATTGCCGCTTCGTTTATGCATTTTTTTGCGGTTCTGACGTTGTTGCCTTGATTATGAAAAGCTAAATAATTTCTGATAGCGGCAGTTCATAGACTGTCGCTTTTCTATGCGCATAAAATATGTTGCGAAAGGGAAACAAATGGTCATTATCGTGCGTGGTCAATATTTTTCCAGAGGTATCTAATGGTGGTAAAAAGGAGAATCACCTTTGGAACAGAAATTGACAATCCTGATCGGGGAACCATTAAGAAAGCTATGCAAACAACAACATCTTTCACAGGAAGATCTAGCTTACTACAGCAATTTGGATCGAAAATACATAGGCAACCTGGAAAGGAATACACAAAATCCGACATTAGAAACCATCATCAAATTAGCAACGGCATTAGGAATTAAGCCTTCTCAATTCATAAAGATAATAGAAGAATATAAAGCAAACGCACACTATTTGTTAGAAGCTTCAAAAGAAGTAGAAGAGATTAAGGCGGTATATAGACAGAACAAAAATAATGTAAAAAACGATTAATCCCCAAATGGAGGATCCCATGAATACTACTGAGTATATGGAGCGAAGGGTACCTAGGTTTTTTAATGAGTACAACGATGAGATTGAAATGGAGATCATTAAGTATCAAGATCATTTTAAAGTAGTTGTGACGATATGCCAGGAAGAACCGCCTTACAAGGATTTTATTGGGATTGGCACGGATTGCAGGTGGGAGGAGGGTGGCTAGGAAAGCTTTAAAAGAATTGTATTTGAAGGCATATTGTGAATAATTGAATGATTAAGCAATATCCTAATTTATATGAATTCTAAAAACTGTGAAATTGTTACGAAGATTGTACTAGCATAAATATGAGAGCCTTATCCTTTTAAGGATGAGGCTCTTTTAGTTGAGAAATTTATTTTTTGAAATAGTATTTTGATTCTCGAGTGAGACGCAAGAACCGTCCTATGTCTACACGACATAAGGGCTATAAATAATAAAGTTTTATATTTGACGTGCAAAAATAATCGCTATAATAATCTTGATTAAACAATATATACATTCGAGGGAGCTTAGAGACTGCCTTTTTTTGTGTCAGTTACAAAATTGTTTCATTAAGGAAACAAATGCCTAGTTTTATGTGTGTATCTATTTGAATAATAAGTTTGTAATGGTCTTAAAAAGGAGTTATTTCCTTGAAAAAAGAGAAGACCATTATTGTTGGCAAAATTATTGAAAAACATAGGAGAAAACAATTGCTTAGTCAAGAAGATTTAGCCGATTTAAGCCAAAAAGACCGAAACACTATCAGCGACCTAGAAAGAGACCAATATAATCCCTCATTCGGAACCATCTATAGTTTGGCAGCTGCACTAGGCATGAAGCCATCAGAATTAGTAAGGGAAATAGAAGAACTAGAAGAAAACGCGGTATACTTTAATGAACTCCTAAGAGAAATTGAAGAGAAAAAAATCTTTAATAAAAAGAATAAAAGGTCCAGATAGAATGGAGAATTCCCATATGAATTTATTAGAGTATATTGAGCGTAGCGTCTCCAGGCTCACCAATGAATACAATGATGAGATTGAAATGGAAATCATTAAGTATCAGCATCATTATAAAGTAGTTGTGACAATATGCCAGGAAGAACAACCCTACAAGGATTTTATTGGGATAGGGACTGATAAAAGGAGTGCGAGGAGAGCAGCCAGGAAGGCGTTAAAAAGTTTATATTTCAAAGCATATAGTGAAGAAAAAAATCATTAACATTTTAATTTTATAAACAAAATTAGTACTTGTTAGGTATAAACTCTATAGACTTTGAAGTGGCTGCGAAGATTATATGCACCAAAATTTTAAAGCCTTTTCCTTTAGTGGAAAAGGCTTTTTTAGTAACGAGCATTCAGTAATTAAAATGATTCGATTCACCAATCGATACAAAAGAACCATCCCTGTGTCTCTCCAGGACGGATCGGCGGGGGAGGAGGACGGTGGCTAGGAAAGCTTTAAAAGATCTATACTTGTAGGCATATGGTGAAGAAATGAAAAATTAACATTATCTAATGTTAACATACTTTACGCACTGTGAAACTGTTTTGAAGATTGTACTTGCAATAAGATGTAACCTTTTAACTTTTTGTGGAAAAGACTCTCTTAATAGCAAGAATTTCACAAATAGAATTGATATATCGATTCTCTCGAATGATCTACAAGAACCGTACCTATCACTCCCTAAAGCTTTGAATTTACACAAGCAATGGTATTCCTGATATATAGTAATTATTTTCCGTAAAAGGGATTTTTTTATAGATTATGTTCACGAAAAAGGATTTTTACCGATAAATAAGAGGGATTATTAGTTAATTGCAGTGGACCTCAATTTAAGCAATGAGCAAGAGGAAACTAGCGTATGGTTTCCAAATTTATCCATTATATAATTATACACACAAATAAATTGGAATTAAAAACGGTAAATGCAATTATATTTTCTTGAATTTCGATTTGAGGTTTTTATACGATTAACTATTTAAAAGGGGACCTAAAATGAAAGATTATAATTTATATCAAGTATTGGAAGCTATTAGAAAAGAAAAAAATATAACAGATTCTCTTTTTAAACAAATATTACAAACCTATGATTTAGACCTGAAAGATTTCGAAAAGGGAAATGCAAATCAAATTGAATTTACAAATTTAATGATAGAGCAACTATTTAAAAAGCCAAATAAAAACTTCCATACAATTTCATCTAAAGACAACTTTTCCAATTTAATCAACGAAGAAGAGAATATACCCTTTTTAATATATCGCCCTCTTAATGATCATTCGAGAGAGCATTTAAGGGTTGGGGATATATTATTTTCTTATAGAAATGGGCAATTTAAAGATTTAGACGAAGCATTAAACACGAGGGGTATCTATGGATTAGGAGTTGCTATATCTAATCCGATGAAGTTTAGCGAGGAATATAAAGGCAGAGAAGCATACAAAAACTTTGGTGTAGTTGTAATATATCCTTTTAAACTTAAAAGACATTTATCTGTTCGGGATATACAATTAAATCCGAATACTATCAATTTAACTCCATACAATGGAAATAGAAATGACTCACTACAATATATTTCAGGTGAAAAGCACTCTAATAGTTTATTAGGGATGATACTTTATAAGAATCCTCATATCAAAGAACTCTTAGAGTTTATGAATATTCATATTGAAGAGACTATTACTCCGGATGTTTTATGGAATGATTATCGAAAAACTGAAACTCCCGAGGATTATGAATTTGATTATAAATCATCATTTAAAAAATGGCTGAGTGAATTGGGAGAGCTTTCAAAGAAAAGTCAAACCAACTATATCTCAGCAATGAAATCCTTAGAAAGTACGTGGAACACCAATCATATTAGTAAAATTGATATATGGGGAGATCCTTACTTCGTAAAAGATGAAATTGGCAAAGATGCTTTATTTAATGATAACTTTATAAATCAATTAAATAATGATCAAAATTACACTCACTCATCTGCTATTAATTATTACTTTAGGTTTTTAGAGTGTTTACAAGATACTCAAATTAGAGGTATTAATCGAATTTACTTTGGGGCACCTGGAACGGGAAAGTCGTATAATATTGAAAAATTTATTAAGACAAATGGCATAGCTAATTACAATGATAAAAGAGATTTTCCAAACGTATTTAGAACTACATTACATCCGGAATTTAGTTATACAGATTTTGTTGGACAAGTAATGCCGGTGGTAACACCTATTGATAACAGTAATTCTAAAATAGAATATAAATTTTATCCTCAGGTTTTCACAAAAGCATTAAAGTTTGCTTTTGAAAACCCTAGTGAACCAGTGTTTTTAATTTTAGAAGAAATGTCTCGTTCAAATGTTGCAGCAGTATTTGGAGATTTATTTCAATTATTAGATAGAGATGAAAATGGTGAAAGTGAATATCGTATAGATAATTTAATGATCTCAAATGAAGTTTGGGGAAAACATTCTGTAAAAAAAATCTACTTGCCGTACAATTTCTTTATTATTGGCACAGTCAATACGAGTGATCAAAATGTTTTTGTAATGGATACAGCTTTTAAACGCCGGTTTGAGTTTGAATATATTGATGCAAATGAAGTAGCGTTAGATAACAAAAAAGTGCCGCTGAATAATTTCACTTTCAATCTTTTAGATGATGACGATACTGAAAGTGTATTCTTCGATTGGATTGATTTATATAGAAGTTTAAATGATTTCATTACTAATTATGGCGATCAAGGGTTAGGGTTATCAGAAGATAAACAATTAGGACAATTCTTCATTAAGTTCAGGAAGAATGATGATAGCTATAATTACAATCAGTTTAATGGAAAATTACTGCAATATTTATGGGATGATGTCCAATTGGTTTCCTACTCAAATGTTTCTATTTTTAAACCGGAAATAGCAAATTTCTCTGCGGCGTATAAAGCTGTTAAGAATAGAAAAAATGTATTTTCTACCGAGTTTCAGAAATATCTTAATAAATATAATCAAAATGGCAGGTAACATATGTGAATGACTATAAATATTTAATTGTTCAAGATGGAACTTTATTGAAAAGTGATCTTGAAAAAAAATTCAAAAGATATTTTACTTATAGGGATATTAGAAGTAATAACATAGGAGATTATATAAACTTCGTTGGGTTTATATTCACTGAGGAAGAAGCATTGGTAAGTTTTCCAAAGCATTTTTTTTCGGAAGAAAGTTTATCAAAAATTAATAGAGATAATTTAAATGTTGATATATATTTGGATCTTCTTTTTAAAATCATACAAAAAAATATAAGCAGAGAAAATAAAAGACTTTTGGAAGTAAAACAAGAAATCAATAAGGGTTATCCATTTGAAGCTTTCTCAGCTATTTATCAATATTATCAAAAATACAATTTATTTACACAAGAAAGAAACAATAAAAAATTCGGTTATAGCGGTAAGATCCTATGGAAAGACACATTTAAAAAGTCACCTTTAGTGTTAAATCAGGGAAATTTACTATATTTGCCACCTGTAATGCAAGATCGTGTTTCGGATTTTGTATTTATAAGTAAATGTATGGCTTATGTTATTAATACAACACTCGATACCTTTCACTTTTTATTTAAACTTCCCTTAGTCAGTTTAGAGTACAGAGATATAAACTTTAGTAACAAAGAAAAAATAATTAACCATTTGAGAGATATTAAATCACATCTTTTTAAAGATATACATCTGCGCTTAATCGAAGACTTAATTACATTTTTTAAAAACGAGCATCATGGCAGTAAACATTATGAAATTAAAATCTATTCTTTTCATTTAATATGGGAAGATATGGTTAGATATTACCTCAATAATCACTTTTCAAAAATTAATAATGAAACCGAAGAGATTATTTTTAATAGCAGAGATAATAAAAAACTCAACTTTCAAAAGAGGGAGTTTGAGTTAGATAGTAGAAAAAAAAATAAAGGAGTAAAAACATATAGGATTGAACCGGATTACTTTCTTGACGAAGTAGATAACAGATATATATTTGATGCTAAATATTATAGTGAATTAGATAAGCTTGATTATAAACAAGTTGCCTACTATTTTTTATTGGAGAATTTTAAAAATGATAAAAAATTAAAGATATATAATGCATTATTCCTTCCTACATCAAAATCAGGATTTATGAAAATTCATTTTCATTTAGACAAAGAACATTCAGGAGTTGAAGAAGGATTTAAAATCATGGAATATTATCTGAATATGAGGGAAATTTTGCAAGTTTATGTTGGCGAAAATACTAACATTCGATAAGACATTATCAAACTGCGAATGATGCGATAATAGGAGGGTGTAAGATGTGGCCTATGAAAATGAACATTGAGAAAGTAAAAGACAACTGGGGAAAGCCAAGGGAATTGTTTAAAGTAAATAATAAGAGACCATATAAAACGGATGGTATTTTGACAAATACTATTGTTAAAGAATCATTTGATTTTGCTTTTGATATGAGTTTTGGTAAAAAAGGTGAACATCGGCAAACCAGAACTGGCGGAGATTCTAAAAGGACAAATGGGGAGATATTCACAAATGCATTTCAAGGGAAATTAGCAGAATACGGAACAAAACATTTTTTTAAAGAACATGGTGTTTTGCTTGATGAACCTGATACTGAGCGATATGGACTTGGCAAGTGGGATAGTGTGGACTTTGATTATAAAAAAAAGAAGATATCAGTGAAATCAACCAAGTTTTATGGAGAATTGTTACTCTTAGAAACAGGTGATTGGAATGAAAAAGGAGAATATAGACCCAATCTTGCCGCTGGAAAGCCAGCTGAATACGATTATTTTGTTTTGGTTCGCATAATGCCCAATATTGAAAAAATAATGGACGATAATAAATTATTAAAAAAAGATGTTGTGAAAAAAGAAGCGCTTGAAAGCATATTTTTTAATGAGCAACTGGTATACTCCTATAATCTTCCTGGCTGTATCTCGAAAAAATCATTGCTTCAAATAATAGAATCTAAGACCATAATTCCTAAGAGAGCTTTCCTAAATAAAAAAGGGAATTCGATGGATGCTGAGAATTATTATGTCCAAACAGGAGACTTAATTCAAATGTCAAAACTAATTAACAAGCTAAAAGAAATATGAGAAAAAACTAAAAAAGTACGTAGTTTGAAAGATAATATTGTAATTCCATGCCCCAAGTAAATCCCTAAAATACATTAGTTAAACATTTTTGTTTTAGGCGACAGGTAGAGTTGGGTTAACGCAAGAAGAACTTGAAAATTCCTAAATGTTCTCACCCGGTTGATAAATTATACATAAGAACCTTGCTACTTTCACTCCATCAAATATAAAATTTTGAATAGCCCGCAATAATTTGATTGAAAGTTTCTCGTGTAAACTGAAGTTATCTTTAATCATCTTGTTTATATTACTGGAAAGAGATGATGGCATTCCTTAAGGAGTGCTTTTTAATTTCCTTTTAAATAAAACTAGATGTTTTATTGTTATATATATGTCTATAAATGATATAATTGTTTTTTAATATTAATTAAAGGGTGGATAGTTATGAGCAACAGTTGGGGGGGAGCTAGAACAGGTTCTGGCAGAAAGGTCCTGCATGAGAAATTAAAGAAAAAAGGATATACCTTTCAACTAACAGAAGATGAGATAAAATTTATAGAATCATTTGATGGAAAGAATAGAAGTGAATCATTAAGAACTTTAATAGAAACATACAAAAACTTGAAAAAACGAATTGATTTTTCAAGAGAGTAATGTTAATATTTTATTAATAATATTATTTAAGGGGAAATGACTTTGAAATATTCAGTAGGAAGTTTATTTGCTGGTGTTGGAGGTATTGATTGGGGCTTCAAGAATGCCTCTTTTCAAAACGACAGTTATGAGATAGTATGGGCCAATGAAATTGATGAGTACGCTGTCCAAACTTATGAGCTTAATTTCCCGCATCAAGTATTTCACGGTGACCTCGAAAAAGTGGTAAAGCCTGAGAGATCGAAAGATGAAGCAGAACGAGAGAAATATCTTACAATGCAAGAAGGTATGCTTCAACAAAAAATAGATATTCTAGTTGGGGGTTTCCCGTGCCAATCTTTTTCAATAGCAGGATATAGAAAAGGATTTGATGATGAAAGAGGGAATTTATTTTGGAGTATAGTTGACCTGATAAAATTATTAGATGAAAAACAGGGAAAACCCTCCGTGCTTCTTCTTGAGAATGTAAAAAACCTTAAGACACACGATAATGGCAGAACATATACTGTAATTAAGAAACAATTAGAAATGCTTGGGTATACAGTTAAAGAAAAAGTAATTAATACCAAAGATGTTACTCGGCTGCCTCAAAACAGAGAAAGGATATATATAGTTGCTTTTTTAGATTCTGCTGCAGCCGACCGGTTCACGTTATTTGATGAGATTCATAGATTAAAAGTTACAAAAACAGAAGATCAAAGGCGAGAAGATATAAGAAGCGTTTTGGACCTGCACTTATCAAAGAAAGATGCTGAGAAATATTATTATACAAAAGAGAAATATCCTTTGTATTTTCTTACTGAAGAAGAATACGTATCTTTAAAAGGTGCTGAAGGAAAAGAACAGAGAGTTAATATCGAGGAACAAATCGATGAAGAATACGAATTTTACCAGGTAAGAAGAGGAATGTACGTTAGGAAAAATCAAAATGGAGTCTGCCCTACTCTTACTGCTAATATGGGTACAGGCGGACATAATGTTCCATTAATAAAAGTTCATGATGGGGTTCGAAAGTTAACTCCTGAAGAAACTTTTAAAATTCAGGGCTTCCCTATTGGGTTTGGATATTACTTGCCTACTCATTACAAGGGGAGAGGTTTTTCAGACGGCAGATTATATAAACAAGCTGGAAATGCAGTGTCTGTTGATGTTGCAACATTAATAGCAACCGAAATATTAAAAGCTCTCAACACCTCTGTAGAAGCAGAAACTGAAGAACATTTTATACGTTCCTAACAGGCGGCCATTTGGCGGCCTGTTTTATTTATGTGAATCAAACATAAATATTTTATACGGAATGAAATTCACTTAATTTCATAGGAGGTGTTTACCGATCAGAATTTAAATTTAAGACAATTATAATGTATTTGTCTAATTTACGAAAAACTAATACTTTTGGAGAACAATTAAATAAGTTGTTAAAAAAAACAAAATTTTACCCATGAAGAATTAACAATATATTGTAAAAAAATGGAGATTAATAGAAAGACTCAATCGAGGCCGTTAAAAGGACTGCCACTTTTCTTTGTGTATTATTAAACTAAAGGAAAGCAGAACAATATTATTAAGGTAATCAATGTTATAGGTTGCGAAAAGAACTTTAGCTTATCTACAAACATTTAGCAAATTACATTGCTGTCGATCGAAAATATACAAGCACTTGAAAGGAAAGTATTTAAACCTAAAATAGAAACGATATTCAAACAATCATAGGATTTGGGTGACATTCCCATCTATTAAAGGTCAAAAAAAAACTATATGTAATGTAAACTTACACTTCTTTTTATTCGACTAAAAAACTTCGTTATCTTTCCACAACGCCCTCAGGAACAACTGGATTCCTAAAACCAACAATCCCATTCCTAAATTTCTTCTGTATACATTTATATTTACTTCTTTAAGTAAAGTAGTTTGACACACAAGTTATGATAAATTGAACAAGCTTATAAGGAAAACGAAATTTACAACTTAGCTTTAAGCTAAATATCTGAAAATATAAACTTTTAGCTATATGGTAACTTATGACTATTTTCAAAGTTGTGGTGATAGGATAAAAATAGATACCAACGGAGGTGGGATATGCAGTATTCATTAGGTTTAAGAATACAGATGGCAAGGAGACAAAGGGGATTTACACAAAAGTATATGTGTCATGTAATAAAGGTTTCAGCTCCTACTTGGTCTCAGTATGAAAGTAATAATAAAGAACCAAACTTAGCCAAGTTTCGGACAATCGCTAAAACGTTACAGGTTTCTGCAGATTGGTTATTGGGTCTAACAGATCACGAGCCAAATTTAAAGGGGGATAAAAATAGTGCCGTTTATAAACCAACCATTAGATAATCAAAAACTGTACAAACAAATGCTAAATTCGACAGCATCACTGTCGAATTTGTTTTCAGAAAGCGACTCGCCATATTTGGTATCCAGAAATGTGGAAAATGCCTTCTGTGAAGCTCTAGGTGCAGACAACTTAGGTCGTGCAGATTGTTCAGCCGATGCATCTATCGATAAAATTGGAGTAGGAATCAAAACCTTCTTACACGGTAACGGAAAGACACTGCAAAAAGTGGCGGAATTCAATAAGGAGTCAGAATTATATCGAACCTATTCGCCAAAGGAGCTTGTTGTGAAAATTGCTGAGCTTCGAAACGAAAGAATTGAATTCACAAAAAGAACCTACGGCCTTGAATCCATGATCTACCATTGTGTAACTAGATTGCCCGGAAAAATTCTACTTTTTGAAATGCCAATGCATCTGGTTCAGACTGATTCTATTTCAAATATAAAATCAAGTAATAATGGAAATGCAATCACATTTGAGGACGGACTTAATGAATATAGTTTCAATGTGACTAAGAGCACACTATACAAACGTTTTATTTTACCGGAATTATTAGCTCTAGCCACAATTGAAGTTGCAATTCACGCTCAACCGTATAAACTATTAGCAAAACTTGAAGAAATTGCTAAACCAATTCACTATAATAATTATAATTCATTACAGTCTTATGATCTCGTTTCAGAAGACATTGCGCTTTACGATAACTCTTCGGGATCTGAAAATTTTGTAATTCTTCCATTGTTTTCTGACCGTGGTGCGCAGCGTCATGTTCCTGAAAAAAGTGGACTTAACCAATGGAACGCAGCTGGAAGAGCAAGAAACCCTAATGAAGTTTATATACCAATCCCAAGCTGGATCCACAAGGATTTTAAAGGATTCTTTCCTTCTCGTGATCAAGATTTTCAACTGCGTCTTCCAGATAAGTCGCGAATGTCAGCGAAAGTCTGTCAAGAAAACAGCAAGGCCCTTATGTCTAATCCTAATAGTAGACTCGGGGAATGGCTTTTAAGACAGGTTATGGATTTAAGTGAAAGAGAACCACTAACATATGATCGATTACAGACTTTAGGTATAGATTCTGTTGTTGTTTACAAGCATAGCGAAAGAGAGTATTCAATAGACTTTCGGGAACTTGGCACATATGATCTGTTTGAAAGCGAATATAAGACAAAATAAAACTTTATTATTCTGAACTGCACCAAAATTGTAAGACTAAAATACAATTTTAGTGCAGTTTTTGTATGGCGACTTATTTTTTCAATAATTGTGTTTGTCTGATGTGAGTCGCGATTTTCTCGACAATTGGCTCGATCGATTCAGGATTATTGAACAGGTCATAATCGTTGATATTCAAACGCAGGACAGGGCAAGCGTTAAAGTTATTAATCCAGTTTTCGTATCGTTCATGCATTTCTTCCCAATATGAAATGGGTGTTTTCTGTTCCATGGGACGGCCTCTTAATTTTATGCGCTCGAGGATATCTTCAATGGATCCTTCCAGATAAATCAACAGGTCAGGATGCGGGAAGTATGGAGTCATGACCATTGCGTCAAAAAGGCTCTTGTATGTTTCATAATCCACTGAGGACATGGTGCCTTTTTCATAGTGCATTTTTGCGAAAATTCCTGTGTCTTCGTAAATAGAACGATCCTGGATAAAGCCGCCGCCGTATTCGAAGATCCTTTTTTGCTCCTTGAATCGTTCAGCTAGGAAATAAATTTGCAAATGGAAGCTCCAGCGTTCAAAATCAGCATAGAATTTATCGAGATAAGGGTTTGTATCTACCTTTTCAAAGGATGTACGGAAACGCAGGGCATCAGCCAGGGCATTTGTCATAGTTGATTTGCCGACTCCTACTGTACCGGCAATCGTGATGACCGCATTGGCTGGAATGTCATATTTTAATCTTAAATTCATGGTTGTACGCTCCTTTTCCTTAATGATGCAGTCAATTGGTCTATGATCAGCTGCAGGTCAGCTTCATTTTTAACGAAATCAAGATCATCTCCACTGAAGCGAAGAACAGGGATTTCCGGATGCTCCTGTTCGAATTGGAACATAGCCTGCTCGTAATCAAGGGATAATTGCTCAAGGTATAGTGGGCTAATGTTCTTTTCAACTTCGCGGCCGCGTATCTTGATTCGCTTTAAAAGCGTGTCGAGGCTGGCAGTCAGATAGATGATGACATTTGGCTTTGGCATATCTTTTGTCAGGATTTGATAAATAGCGAGGTACTTATTGTATTCCTGTTCACTAAGAGTACGCTGTGCGAATATTAAATTTTTCATTATATGGTAGTCAGCAACGACAGGCTTGTTCTTGCTGATGTAATGTTCATTAATATCTCCAAGCTGCTTGTATCGATTACATAGGAAAAACATCTCTGTCTGGAAACTCCATTCTTCGATATCATCATAAAATTTGCCTAAGAATGGATTTTCATCGACAATTTCCTTTAAAAGAGCAAATTCAAATCGCTCGGAAATGGCACGGGCAAGTGATGTTTTTCCGATGCCAATCGGTCCTTCAACCGTTATAAAAGGTGTACCTTCCACAGCATGTCCTCTCTCTCCAATGTTCTGTATAAAACATTATATTTTTTGCCAATTTAACAGCACAGAATCCATTTTAGCACAGCTCATTATCCTAAGGGTATGGAGATAATAAAAGGATTTTTAAAAAGAAAAGATTCATAAAACTATTTTTAGTTATATTAATTTACAAATATAAGAATAGATTGAAAGAACGAGCTTATAGTTGGGGATATTTATTTATTTTTTTATTATTAATGTTACACATCTGCTTATATGATACAAAATGTTCAGATTTATTCCTTAATACCTACATTCAGTTTATCAACTAGATCGTTATAGAGTGTTCTGTTAAATATGAATGATTAAAATTTAAAGTAAATTCTGATAGCTTTCAATGAAAGCTATCAGCAATATTAATTTTATTACAGCGTTTAAATTTGGGATTTAAGGGGAGATAAAAGATAAAATATAAAACATAAAATGAGCGTGAATGATATGGCTGACAATCTTTCTAAAGAGCAAAGACAGAAAAATATGCAGGCAATAAGATCACAATCTAATCTTGAAAATATATTTACTCGGGAGCTATGGAAATTAGGATATAGGTTTAGAAAAAATGTTAAGTCCTTATTTGGTAAACCAGATATTGCTATTCAAAAGTACAAAGTTGTAATTTTTATTGATTCGTGTTTCTGGCACGCTTGTCCTTTACATGGAAATAGACCAAAAAGCAACCAAGAATATTGGGATCAGAAACTTGCTAAAAATCAGCAACGAGACATCGCAGTAAATGAATTTTACATTAGTAATGGTTGGCATATAAAAAGAGTCTGGGAACATGAAATCAAGAACGGTTTAATTGAAACTGTTAAAGAAGTGGCTAAATTTATAGACGAAGTGAAAAAAGAGGAGGAGCATTAATCTGATATGTAATATAAGGATGATAGTGAGTGAAGTTCCTTAAAATAAAAATTTATTAAGCAAATTGGCAGCATTTGTTATAAAGTAAGATAGAAGATATCTGGGGGGGTAAACGGGAATGAACGAAAAAATATTAGTAGTAGATGATGAAGAAAGAATTCGGCGTTTATTAAAAATGTATCTTGAACGTGAAGGTTTTAATATTGACGAGGCTGAAGACGGTATGACAGCTCTTTCCATGGCATTAAATAATGATTACGATTTAATTTTGCTGGATTTAATGATGCCTGGTAAGGATGGCCTCGATGTTTGCCGTGACCTAAGAGTGAAAAAATCAACGCCAGTTATAATGCTTACTGCTAAAGGCGAAGAAGTAAATCGAGTACAAGGCTTTGAAGCTGGAACTGATGATTACATTGTAAAACCCTTTAGCCCAAGAGAAGTTGTTTTAAGAGTAAAAGCAATTCTTAGACGTTCAACTCAAACAGCATATTTACATACAGAAACATCGACCAAAGATGTGTTAGTATTTGAAAATCTTACAATTGATAATGATGCTCACAGAGTTCTCGCAGAAGGAAAAGAGGTTCATTTAACTCCTAAGGAGTTTGAGCTCTTACACTATTTGGCAAAAAGTCCAGATAAGGTTTTTGCAAGAGAACAATTGCTACAAGAAGTATGGCATTATGAATTTTTTGGAGACCTGCGTACAGTCGACACTCATGTAAAGCGTCTTAGAGAGAAAATAAGTGCTGTTTCCGAAAATGTGGCTCAAATGATCGTCACAGTATGGGGAGTAGGCTATAAATTTGAAGTTAAAAAGATATAATTCAGTGTAAATCTTCTATTATAAAATTGCATGTATAAATAAATAAAAATCTTGCAGCAAGTCTAATGTACATAGACGCCTGCAAGCGTTCTGTTTATTCTAAGAGAAATTAAAGTGGCAGAGCCTGTGGCTTATTTAAAGGATCTGGACGCATCTCTAGAAGTCCTAAGTAACAAGATGCTTGAGTATGTAAGTGATGAAGAGTTAGCTTTAGGTATCTCGACAGTAATTTTACATACAGAAATAAAATCAAAAAAATGGTCGACAAATTGAAAATGATATTACACATTCGAATAGATGCAATTGATAAGTTGTACAGTGAAACAATAGGAACAAACAGATAGATGAAAATATCAACAAAGTATTAACCTTGCGGAACTATTAAGGATGGTCACGCCAAAGCAAGAGGTAATTTTGGGGCCAAATTAATAGATAAACTCTAATTAAAAGCCATCCCTAAGGATGGCTTTTTCGTGTAAATTTTACTTTTATTGTTGTCAAAAAGTAACTTAAATCTATGAAATAAAAACTGATTTCTCTTTAAGCATATGGTTATAGATAAAGTGAAACACTTATGTTATCACATATCTTATAATTTTTGCACCGATTTATTGATTAAGAAGAACTTGATCCTTTTGAAACAATGGGAGAAATTATTAAATACATAGTAAGGTAATTTTGCGGTGTATAAAAGAAGAACTCTTTAAAACTATAAAATTTGATGAAGTGAAATAAATACTACTATATTAATATGTGAAAAGTCCCGAATTAGCATGTATCTTGTCTATTATTGTAAATTGGTGGGTGTTATAATAATATAGAAGCTATTATTTCGTACTAGAATTGTATTTTAAAATAAGTATAATATATTCTGAATTTTTATATGGGATTTAAAGAGTTGCTATTAATAAATTTACAATAATATGTGAACAACTAAGGAGTTTACCCTGAAAATTAGGGAAAGTTTTTTTCAACTTTAGAATACCAGGCTTGGATCATAAAAATCACATTGGTGTTTAAAAAACGAAACTTTATTATACTTGGAAGAAATATGTTTATTTCTTTAATAATTCAATTATTAATAATGAAAAAGTGGGTGAATAAATGATTACGCAAGTCGTGCAGCCTGTCGTATCAAATTTCATTAAGTCATTGCGTGACATAGGATATACCTTTGAAGTAGCAGTGGCAGATGTGCTTGATAATAGCATTACCGCAAAGGCAAAAAACATACAAATTTCTTGTATTCCTGATCCAAAAACCGTTTTTACAATATTAGATGATGGGATCGGGATGTCTGACAGTGAACTGATTAACGCTATGCGTTTATCATCCAATGATCCAGATTCGCCTAGAGAGAGTTCTGATTTAGGGAAGTTTGGATTGGGGCTGAAAACAGCGTCTTTTTCACAGTGTAAAGACTTAACCGTCTTATCAAAAAAAGATGGAATGGTTTCCATTAAGCAATGGGACTTAGACTATATATCAAAGGAAAACGAATGGTTTTTAATAACACCAGACATTAATAAGTACCAAAACATTCCTTTATTTGAGGAGCTTATGAACCAAGAGAGCGGGACGTTAGTTGTATGGAAGGGAATTGATACTTTCACGGAAGACGACATCCCTCATAAGTTAGATGTTTTGCGAAACCATTTGTCTTTGGTTTTTCATTGTTTCTTAGAAGGTATTGTTCCTGGTAAAAAAACAATGAAAATATCTGTTAATGGTCAAACATTAGAACCGTTTAATCCTTTTAATCCAAAACATATTGCTACACAGCAATTGGTGCCGGAAAAAATTAAATATAAAAATTCTGAAATAACAGTTCAGCCTTATATCTTGCCTCATCATTCAAAGCTTTCCCAGCAGGAATTCGACAAATACGCTACGGAAGACGGCTATACCAAATCACAGGGCTTTTATTTATATCGTGCTCACCGCCTTTTGATTCATGGCACTTGGTGGGGGCTCCATCGAGCAAATGATGCCCATAAGCTGGTACGGATTAAGATCGATATCCCAAACAATCAAGATCACGATTGGGGTATTGATATTAAAAAATCAACAGCCAACCCTGTAAGTGAAATTAAGAAGGATTTAAAACGTATTATTGCGCAGGTGACGCCCAAGGGGTCAAGGCCTTATACAGGCAGAGGCAAAAAGATTGAAGACAAAACAACCACACGTTTTTGGGAGCTAGTTGCAGATAATAGTGAAATTCACTTTGCTATCAACCGGGAGCATCCTATTATCAAGAGTCTTGAAGATACCTTAAGAGAAGACCAGCATCATTTATTAAATGTTATTTTAATGGGATTAGAAAGCTATTTGCCACTAGATGCGATTGTCGCTCAGCTGAATACGAATCCGTTAAAGGTAAACCAGGACACATTAATAAATGAGGATGAGATAAAAATCCTAGTGGAAAATTGGCGATCAAAGGGTATTAGTGAAGCGTTCATAAAGGAATTACTTAAGACGGAAGTATACAAAAACAAGGAGGGGTATTTTGAAAATGCAAACCAACACTGATATAAATCATCAAATCATGTATAAACAT
The DNA here is from genome assembly GCF_036967045.1 of Bacillus sp. JJ1609. NCBI lineage: Bacteria > Bacillati > Bacillota > Bacilli > Caryophanales > Bacillaceae > Bacillus > Bacillus sp. JJ1609. The sequence continues at coordinate 57,462 of NZ_JBALSS010000014.1, forward strand.
GTCAAAGAAAAGATTTCAGGTACTCTTCAAGAACAAAGCAGTTTGCAGGAAGATACCATCCAGTCCATTATTGAAGAATGGAAAAAATTAATTGAAGGTACACCGCCAACGTTCCTAAAAACTATTTTAGGAATAGATGAAAATAATATACGCCCATTAACGGAACCGGAATGGAACTATCTCAGCAAAGAACTAGAGCAATCCTTTAACGTCCGAATTACTACTGGTATTCTGGTAACAGGTGAAAAACAGAAGAAGCGAGACTTGTCATGGTGGACAAGTAAGAAACAATTACAATCGGATAATTATTATCTAAATAATTATATGACGTACATGAAACGTGACATGCCCCAAAAAGTCTTGGATACGATTAATGAAGATACCGATGCGGTTATGAATAACTTGGCAGATCCCGATTTAGATGCATTTTCACGATATGGCATGGTCGTAGGCCATGTCCAATCTGGGAAAACCTCCAACTATGCAGCGTTAATTTGTAAGGCGGCCGATGCAGGTTACCGTTTTATCGTCGTAATCGCAGGCGGCCAAAATAACTTACGGGACCAGACACAAGCACGATTAGATGAAGTATTTGTAGGAGCAAACTACTCGGGTGTTGGACAATTGTCTGGATTTAGAAGAGACAAAATGCCGGCCAGCTTAACAAATGCAAAAAATGACTTCAAAATTGAAACGGCTAGAGCTCAAGGAACAACAAACTTTGATAATATGCAGCAGCCCATTTTAGTGGTGATTAAAAAACACACGAAGACGTTAGATCATCTTTTAAAATGGTTAGATATTCATTATAAGAATCAAGTGGATAAAGCCATGCTTGTGATTGATGATGAATCGGATTATGCTTCGATTAATACAAAAAAAGAAGAAGATCCTACCGTAATAAATGAGAAAATCCGACTCCTTTTACAAAAATTCAAAAAGAGTGCGTATGTTGCCTATACGGCTACACCATATGCTAACATTTTTATTGACCATACAGCTAAAAATGATGGCGCGGGCAGAGACTTATTCCCGAGCGATTTTATTTACGCATTAGAAGCACCATCCAATTATTTCGGTGCGGAAAAGATTTTTAATAAAGAGAATGAAAAGTACGTAGTTGAAATTCCGAATGATGAAGCTGTTTATGAGTTAGATGAGGAGACGGTCTATCCGCCGAATGAAATTCCATTTATCATCAAGCATAAAAAGGATTATGAAAGCGAGATAAAAAGACTGCCTGAAACCTTGAAGGATGCCGTACGTTTATTTGTGATCAATGTCGCGATTCGTAATTTGCGAAATCAACGGAAGCATAATAGTATGTTGATCCATATTTCGAGATTCACAGATGTTCATATTAAAATAATGAAACTGGTAAAAAGTTATTATGAGGAAATTAAATCGGAGATTAAAGCGTATGGAAATACACCTAATCCGTACCAATTTCCACATTTGAAAGCGATGAAAGAAACTTTTTCTATGAGATTAAAAGATATCGAGTTTGATTTTGGTACTATTTTAAAAGAGATTTGCTTGATAGTAGATTCGGTCCAAATCGTCGATGTACACCAAAAAGCAAAAACTCCCTTAGAGTATCGAAAGGATACCCAAAATAATGTAATCGTTGTCGGCGGGTTAAGCTTGTCTCGTGGTTTTACCTTAGAGGGATTAAGCGTTAGTTATTTCTTAAGAACCACTATTTACTATGATACATTAATGCAAATGGGCCGTTGGTTCGGATACCGTATTGGTTATGAGGATATTTGCCGGGTGTACTTAACGGATGATATGAATAAGAAATTTGGTTTTATCATTGATGCTACAAATGAATTAGTCAGCCGTTTAAATGATATGCGCGAGGAAAATTTAACACCGGAAGACTTTGGATTGGCTGTTCAGCTGCATCCAGACAGTCTGCTCCAAGTTACAGCCCGCAATAAATCAAAATATACAGAAGATATGTTTTTAGAAATGAACCTGGATGGCCAGATAAAAGAAACAAGATGGATCAGCAGTATTCCGTCAGATCTTGCTGCCAATGAAACGCTATTAAAAGAAACCATTCAAATGTTACAAGATGGCGGTTATGAGCATATTGCTTCAGACAGTCATGTCTGGAAAAACGTAGACAAGGCAATTGTGCAGCGTTTTGTGGATCATTACCATTTATATAAGCATGACCCATTGGGTTTAAAATCAAGAATGCCAATAGAATTTATTAAACAATATATTGAAGCAGGTAAGTTAAACTGGGACGTGGTCTTATACAATGGTAAAAGCGAGACTGTATTCCAAACTGATTCCGTACAAGTGCAGCGTCAATTCCGTACGGTGAAAGAGAAACAGGGATATTATGAGGTAGCCAATAGACAGCTTTCACGGGCGAATCCAGAAGCAATTATCATGCCGGCTGAATATAAAAAATTAAAATCATATGAAATGCGCCGCAAATTGCTGAAACCTGTTTTATTCGTTCATGCATTAGAACTTGAGGATGAAAATAAGAATGAGATAGATGCTGTTGGTTTTAGTATCAGCTTCCCAATTGTAAAAGATTCTTTTGTTAACACAGTTAAAGTTCGAATTAATAGTGTTTATAAAAAGCAGCTGGAAGAAGCGTATAAAGATGAAGTTGGTGAAGAGGTTGTCTACGAAGAATAATAATCCCTGGTTACAATTAGATCGGCTGAGCCGCCTAAGAGTGAAAGAATCGATCAACTATCATGCGTTTTGGATAGTGGATGCCTTAAATCAATATGGATTAATGATCCAATGTAATGAAGACTTTAAGCAGCCCATCCGCGAGATCAAGCTGAATGGAATTCAGATTCAGCTTGATCAATCTTCAACGCCGAACAAGCTTATTTTACTTTTAAAAGATACGAAAGATTGGGAGATTTTCTTAATCCTCTGTAATGATTTGATTCATGTTATGAAGGAACATGATGTAGATATCATAGTAAATGTCATGAAACGGCTGGAGCGGTGGCAAAAGTTGCTGCGAAAATCGACTTTTAAGATCATGTCAAAAGAAGAACAGATGGGATTATACAGCGAATTAAAAATTTTGCGCGATTATATTCTTCCTGCGTATGGTGATAGTGCTGGTATTCACGGCTGGGTTGGTGCGCTTGGAGATAAACAGGATTTCCTATTGGAGAAATTTGCGATTGAAGTAAAGTCCTTTCGTATGACTTCTGGCAATACTGTTTGGATTTCTTCAAAAGAACAATTGAATTCCGAAAAAAATCCTCTTTATCTTTTTGCCTGTGCGCTAAATGAAGCAGGAAGCGGGGAAACAATCGCAGACTTGGTAAAATCGATTATCAGAACTATTAAAAATGAAAATCTTTTAAGTGAATTTATTGAGAAAGTTGAAGAGTACGGTTATTTTCCAGAAATACCGCAGGAAACGCTGTCAACGTTTGTTTTAGAGCAGGTGACAAGTTATGAAGTGAGAGAAGGATTTCCCAAAATTATTATGGAACATGTTTCTCCATTAATACCAAACTTGAAATATAGCATTGATTTATCAGGCTGTTCAACATTTAAAGTAAAAATTAACTCCATTCTGGAGTAAAGGGAGATGTAAGGTTTGATAACCGTAGAAGAGTTCCATCAGCATTTCTTACAATCTATCCTTTCTGATTCAGAAAGCCGCGGTTTAATGAAGGCTCAGTCATTTTTCGAATTAGTTTGTGAGGATCTTATGCGAGTGGGGGACTTGACCAATAATTACGAAATGGCAGAGTTTATTAAACCAGGCAGCGAAGTCTATGGATATGATTATGATGAAGATAGGAAAATATTTACGCTGATAAATTTTCAATTCTTCCAGGAGGATACAATTGAAACATTAACAAGACAGCATATAACACAAAAATTCAACCGTTTGAAAAAATTTGCTTCATTAAGCATGGATGGTTTATATCAGGATTTAGAAGAGACCTCCGATGCCTATTCTTTGGCTTTTAATTTATATCGCAATGCGCAAAATAAGCTAATAGACAAATTCCGTTTAATTATATTAACCGATGGAAAATTGACAAGCACGATTACAAGTATTCCAAACGAGTCGATTGAAGGGATTGCTTGTGAACATAGAATTATTGATATTAATTATTTATTTAGTATCTATATGTCTGAAAACGGCTCAGGTTCATATGAGATTGAATTGAATATTCCCTATCTTGAAGTTCAAACCCAATCAGATGAATATCAATCCTATTTAGCGATTATGGACGGAGAACAATTATTTGAAATATACGACGAATATGGGCAAAAACTACTTGAGGAAAATGTTCGTACCTTTTTACAATTTAGGGGCGGTGTAAACCAAGGAATCCGAAATACGATTCAGTATAAACCGGATATGTTTTTCGCCTATAATAATGGAATCACTGCAACGGCAACAAATGTGGAAACGGAAAATGGGAAAATCACGAAAATTACTGATTTCCAAATCGTGAATGGCGGGCAAACGACTTCTGCGATTTATGCCGCGAAAAAGAACTCGAGGATTGATATTTCAAAGATTTCTGTTCAAATGAAATTATCAGTCGTTAATAATATTGAGAAAAAAGGCGAGTTCGTATCGAGCGTATCACAATATGCCAACACGCAAAATAAAGTAAATAAATCTGATTTCTTCTCAAATAGCCCATTCCATAAAGAAATGAAGGATTACTCAAAACGGATATGGGTTTCTTCTAATGATGGTTCTCAGAAACGGATACATTGGTTTTATGAAAGAGTACGCGGAGAATATTTAAATGAGCAGGCATATTTAACAAAAGCGAAGAAAACTCAATTCCAAATGGAAAATCCTAAGGATAAACTAATTGAAAAAACATTCTTGGCAAAAAGTGAAATAGCTTGGGAACGAAAACCGCATATTGTTTCCAAAGGGGCGCAATACAGCTTTGAAGAGTTTGCTAATTCGGTTACGAATACACTAGAAAAGAACCATATGGCGATTACAGAAAAGTATTTTAGAGACGCAGTATCAAAGGTCATTCTATTCAGAGCCACTGAAAAAATCGTCTCGAAAGCTCCTTGGTATGAGAATGCCTTTAGAGCTCAAACAGTTGCATATTCTATTGCATTGCTCTCGCATGCGATTAATAAAAAGAAAGTATTCTTTGACTTCTCAAAAATATGGCAAGAACAGCAATTGCCGATTGAGTTAGTAGAATTAATGAAAGTGATTACAAAGAAAGTGTATGAAAGAATAACGAATCCGCCGGCTGGTTCCGCAAATATTGCACAATGGTGTAAAAAAGAGGCGTGCTGGAAAGATGTCAGCACGATAGAATTGGATTTATCACCACTTAGGAAACTAGTGATCACGACAGAAGAAGAAAAATTCGAACAAAAATCAGGTAAAAAAGAAAAAGAATTAGACAGCGGTATTGAAATCCAAGCGTTTGTCATTCGCACTAATTTTGAACATTGGGTGCAGCTACAAGGATATTATTTGAGTAACAATAACATGAGATCACTAACCATTACACAAAGAGATATCTTGAAAAAATATACAGAGGGGAAAATTCCTTTACCATCTGAAAAACAGTCAAAAGTGCTTTATGCTTTATATCAAAAAGCAACAAAAGAGGGTTGGGAAGTTTTAATAAGTAAATAGAAGAAGCGCAGGGTTTTTCCCTGGCTTCTTTTCTTTATTGGATTTACTATTTATCCACAGTTGAGTATAAAAAAATTTCTGTATTGAAGAGATTTCATCGGACACATCCGAAGGATTATTATGCTATAAAAATACATTTTCATTAGAACAAGAAGAAGAGTATTCATTATTTAAGAGGTGAGAATTAATTATTTATTCAAGTGGAAAAACAAGCCTACCAGGAGGATTAAAGATCTATGGCCACAGAAGATACAATTTTGATTAAAATTGGTGTTTCATATAAAGAGGGAATGACATCTGATGAGCTGTATCATGCAACTAGTGTTAGCTGGGTAATAAGTGAAAGTAGGCTCCGATCTGGGGAATTAAAATATTATTGTGCCGTTTATAATAATGAGATTAAAGAGGTTTATAATCTTACAGGATATGAGAAAGATTTGCATCCTGATAATTTAGGTCGGTTTATTTTGTTTGGAGAACTAGCAGATGACTCAATACGCTCCAAACTTCTTGAATTAAACGTGAGAGAGATACATAAAGGTTTAGGTAACCCAATCAAATATGTAAAAATAGAAGATTTATTAAACCGAGTGAATTACGATGCTGAAGATGAAAATGACAGTGAAAATAGTATGATTAAATTACTCTTTCAAAGATTAGCAAAAAATCATGATGAAATTAGAACCCTTAGTACAAATAAACCTAATTGGATAACGAAGGTAGACAATGCCGGGGTCTTTGTTGAAACTGAAACTTCAAGAGAGAAGTTTTCTAGAGGAGAAAAGAAAAAACCATCTTCTCTATTAACATATGATTTTCTTCAAGCAGCATGGGATGAATTTTTAAAAGTTAGGATGGCTTCAGCAAATGACTTTATCGAGACAAAAGGCAGATCCCGTTTCATTATGGCGTTTTTTTATGAATTACCTTTTGTTGAAAAAGAATTAAGAGATAATATTCCTTTTATTAAATTCAAAGAGTTCACTACAGACCAGCTTCCTGAAGCAAACTTAGAACAGACGTTGGAACTGTTAAATGAAATTATTAATCAAGATTTTGACCCAAAAGCAATCTCCCAAAAGTTTAAGGATGATGCAATAAAACGTCTTAAACTACGTGCAAGACAGGGGTTAAAAATACTGGGTTTCTTAAATGAGGAATACCATATTCAACATCATATCTTGCAAGAATATCTTGAAATTGACAATAAGACAGAATATCTTTCGAAAAGAGTTTTGCTGCATCCCTACTTTTCAGTAATTTATCAGTTGCTATCTCTTTTAAATGGAGTTTCGAAGTCGGAAAAATTCGCCTTGCTGACTGAAATTGGAATGGTTATTGTTAGAAACTCAATGGGCTCAAATTTAATGGTACCGTCGGTGTCCCAGTATAGGACAAGAAATATATTAAATTGGTTTAAAGAAACAGGTTTGGTTGATGAGGAGTGGAATGTCTTGGATAATAACAAATTAGATGTGAGATATACCTTAACACCCTCTGCTAGCCTGATTAGAGAGGAACCCTTAAAAATTACAATTATTGATCTTGTTAATCATATAAATCAATATGTTGCTAGTAAAGGCTTTTATTACGAAAAGGAAGAAGTAATCAATCTCTTTTTATCTCTAAAGTCAAAACCTTTCGTGATTATTTCTGGAATTTCAGGCACAGGTAAAACAAAAATAGTTCAATGGTTTGCCGAAAGTGTAGGAGCAACTGAAGAAAATGGTCAGTTCAGTTTAATTCCAATCCGTCCAGATTGGAACGATGGTTCAGATTTACTAGGTTACGTAGATATTAAAGGTGAATTTAAAGAGGGTCCATTAACGAAAGTAATACTGAAAGCTAAAGATAATCCGGATTTGCCTTATTTTGTCCTTTTAGATGAAATGAACCTTGCTCGGGTTGAGTATTACTTTAGTGACATTTTAAGTGTGATGGAAAGCCGTAAATGGAACGATAACAAAATTGTTTCATCTACTCTTTTGTCTGCGGACATTATTGGTAAGGATCTTACACTTCCTAACAACCTCTATATTATCGGAACTGTAAATATGGATGAAACGACTCATCCTTTTAGCAAAAAGGTTTTGGACCGCGCTAATACAATAGAGTTTAATCGAGTTGATTTAGGTAATCTTGCTTTTTTAGCTGATCTAGAAGAAGTTGAAGCAAAGGTAATTGGACAGGATCGTTTCTCTTCAAAATATCTTCACTTAAAAGATGTTTACCAGCAGCATAAAGAACTAGTTGAAAGGGCTACGAATGAGCTTGTCGGTATTAACCAGGCTCTTCAATTAATCAATGCACATGTGGGTTATCGAGTTCGTGATGAGATATGTTTTTATCTTGCCTACAATGAAGAGTCAGAGTTAATGAGCTATGAGAAGGCCTTTGATCACTGTATTTTGCAAAAAATTCTCCCAAGGGTTGCCGGCAGCGATTTAAGAGTAGAGCATTTACTTAAAAATCTTTACCGACAATTTACTAACAAAGAATACGAGGGTGAGAGGGTAGAATTAACTCATGATATAGAGGGAGCTAGATATCCTCGAAGTGCTGCGAAGGTTGCTGAGATGCTTAGGAGGTTAGAAGATGGCTTCACTTCCTTCTGGATCTCGTGAGGATGTTGAGTTAGTTAAAATAGAGACGGAGGAGCTGTCATTAGTACTTAAGGGACGGCCATATCACGATCGGTATGAAGGATTAAAGCAGTACAGGTCGATGGACCGTCATGATGTGATGTATTTTAGAGCGGACGGGATTAATGTTCATGACATATTGGTGTATGATGTCACTCAGCAGCAGCTGGTTTCACCAACTGAACAAAGACCTGTATTTTTTGAGAATGGCGTTTACCAGCTAATTGTGGTACCGAAGAATGCTCAGGATTTGACCTTTTATCATGAATACCAGCTATTAAGACAAGCTGTGTCTTCGGTCCCTATAGGAAATCAACAGATTTTAATGGGGAATCTTCATTTTCAAAATGAGGTTGGTTATTCGACCTTTGAGATTCGGTCTGGTGAGAAGATTTTATTGGAGGTTACTCTGGAAGTCTTTCCTGTAAAGCTGGATTATAAAAAGGATTATCAAAAGCTTTTAGAGGAAGTTAACGATGAGATCTACAATCTTGCTTTTCACTTTATCAGGAAAACCTATTTAGGGTCCAAATTAAAGTTGGAGGGCAATCCTTCTCAAGCTGAGTTTTATCGTTTAATCAGACATCATTTTAATCAATTTTTACAGGCGGTCTCAAGAATCGAGTATCAGCCACATCATAAATTAGAAAAAACGTATGAAAAAGCTAGAGGAGATCAGTTAAGCAAGCTAGATTCAGCTAGTCGCAGCTTTTTGCGAAAGCGGGGCAACTTGTTTGTTGATGTGCCAAAGGGTATTTTGATTCAAGGCAGAAGTGTTATGCCATCTGAAGGCATGAAGATTAAAAAGGAACTTACATATGATACGCTGGAGAACCGCTATGTGAAGTGGATGATCCAACGGTTGATTCAAAAGCTTGAGGATTTATTAGGAGCGATCGTAAACCAGAATCGCTGGCCACGGGAGAATCCTGATGATGATTTAGTTGGAAAAATAGAAGCCATGGCTAAACAGTTAAAAAATCGTCTACAGAGTGCTTTTTGGAGGAGCATTGGCAAACTAGATCGGTCAGTAATGAGCTTAGTTCTTCAAATGGCACCTGGTTACCGAGATGCGTTTCAAATTTATTTGACCGTGTCCAAAGGGTTAATGCTTCAGGGGAACCTTTATCGTATGTCTGTTAAGGATGTAGCTACTCTTTATGAATATTGGACTTTTTTAAAGCTGGGGCAGATCCTTGGACGAAAGTATACACTCGTTAGTCAGGATATTGTTCAGGTTAACAGAGACGGACTATTTGTTAATCTAAAAGCGGATCAAACGGCCACAAGGATATTTAGACATCCTGTCACGAATGAAGAGATTATTTTAGCCTATCAGAAAAAAGAAAATAGGTTACCGACTGTTTCGCAGATTCCTGATACAATGCTGAGCATTGAAAAGAAGGGAAAAGGGTATAAGTATCATTACATTTTTGATGCCAAGTACCGAATCGATTATGCACAGCAGGACAGTTATTATAAACAAAAGTACAAGACTCCAGGGCCAATGGAGGACGATATTAATACAATGCATCGATATCGTGATTCGATTGTGGCTGCAAATGAGGACGTTTATGAACGAAAAGCATTTGGTGCATATGTGTTATTCCCTTGGTTCGATGAATCGATCTATCAAGAACATGATTTCTATAAAAGTATCGAAAAAGTGAATATTGGCGGGCTGCCGTTCCTCCCAAACGCTACTGATTTAGTAGAGCGTTTCGTTGAACGGTTAATTGATAAGAGTCCTGAAGAAATACAGCAAGAAGGTATTTTGCCAAGAGGAGCTCTGGAGGAATGGAAATCCAGTTTGGATGAAATGGTGCTTGTTGGGCTTGTTTCAACCCAGGGGGATTATGACCGTTTTATACAAGATGGTTACTATCAGATTCCTGTTGTGAATTTGCGAAAAGGCTGGCAGGAAGCGAAGTATGTTGCTTTATATGTAAAGAATGGTATAAACGAAAATCATGGTGTAACTTTTTATGGGAAAATCCAAGAGGTTAGACCGTATAACGTTGAAACCGAAAAGTATATCCGTTTAGTTGTTGGATCATGGACAAACCTCGAAAATATCATAAAGCCCGTCAATTATGGTATCTCAAGCTATGTAATGACGACTTTTAAATTGATGAAAGAAGCAACTGAACTTCCTGAGTTATTTATGAGATCCAAAGAAGAAATGACTATTTGGCGGATGCTGAGAAGGGTGTCCGATAGGATTAAGATAGACTTGGATCAACCAAATATAGATCAAGCGACAAGTATTAAAGAATACCAAATTAAGGAAGTATCTATACAAATTGATAAGGTAAACCGAGAAATTACCTTCCATAAGTCTGGCGTAATGAAAAAGTTCTCTGTTGAATTGTTAGTTAAGAACCCTTCTGCTGTATTTAAACAATTACAGGGCTTGTTAGAGAGGGAATCATAATAGACTGTGTGGTATCAACTCACCCACAGTCTATTGAACAAACAAGGAGTCTGCTATGAAAATTCATAATAAGCTGGTACGTGATAATATACCAGAGATAATAGAAAGAGAAGGGAAAAAGGCTAACTTTCGGACTTTAACCGATGAGGAATACATAAATGAACTAAAAAAGAAAAGCTATGAAGAATTAGATGAGTTTTGTGCAGCAGTGACAACCAAGGAGGCAGTTGAGGAACTAGCTGATTTACTTGAAATTATTCACGCGCATGTATCATTACTTGGAACTTCCTTTAATGAGATAGAACAAGCTTTATCCGCATACAGAGGATGGACATCTTCCTAAATGGCAGGTGCCAGGTAAACAGTAATACATTGAAAATCAAACGGTCAGATTATCTTCATTTATGGAAACAGTGGAGGACTTTAAGAAAATCGTAGCATTTTCCGAGGGAGAAGATAAGGAGAGTTACTCTTGAAAAATTACTTGAAAGGTTTCGTGCATACTGAAATCTACCGGGTAAATCAGCTTCTTAAGGAAGGCTGGGAGTTGATTGAAACGTGTAAAGTCACTTATCCGGAGGGAGGAAAAGGAGCAGTACTACAAAAGAGAGAAGCATCCATTTGAGGATCCCGCTTTAGATGAGATTGAGATATGATTCCAATAGAAAACCTTGCATGATTGTTGATGCAAGGTTTTTGTGACGGTAACAAATTCCGACAAATTATTGGATTTAGAAGAAAATGGCGATTGGTTTACGAAGAATAGAAAACTTGTTTTAAGTGTTGATAATGCATGAAGACAAAAAAAGTTTGGAAGCAAATAACTCTCCACATCCTAATAGAGGTTATAATTTATAATTTTATAAACCCAGTAAGTCTTTAAGGTCTTAAAAAGTAACCTAATTATAGTCGGATAATTATAAATATATTGACAATTCAGAATTGTATCTCGTAAAATATTCTTAAGTAATCATATCATATGAAGAGTGAAGGGGAGGTGAAAATATGGCAGTAAAACGGATCTCTCTCGTCGATGACGTGGTGAATGTCTTTTTAAAAGATGTTGAATTTGGAGTTTATACATATGGTGATAAATTGCCCTCCCAGAAGGAATTGGCAAATCGTTATCAGGTCAGCTTGATTGTTATTAGAGAAGCTCTTACTAAATTATCTGCAGTTGGAATCATTAGTGTCCATCAAGGAAAAGGTACTTATCTGAATAATAGAGAAGAAGGAATGTTTGCACCGTCTGGATTTTCATCGTTGATTTTCCATAATATCAACAACCTGCTTGAAATTGTGGAAGCGAGACAGATCATTGAGAGTGAAACGAGCTCATTGGCGGCAAATCGAAGAACGAATAACAATCTAGCAGAAATCGAAAAGACGATTGATGGGATGACGAATAGCTTAAACGATTATGAAGCTTTCGCCATGTGGGATGTTGAATTTCATAAGGCTGTAGCAAAAGCTTCAAAGAATCAAGTCCTCCTAAGAATGACTACGCTTCTAATTGATAATTATCGTTCAGAAATCTCCAAATTTTTTCAAGTTCCAGGCATTATTGAAAAGATATTAATGGAGCATGAAAGTATCTATTTTCAAATTTTAAATATGAATAGCACGAAGGCTTCTCTAAATATGCGCAACCATCTTAAATTGCCTGAAAAGGTCTTCACGGTAAAAATAGCCGAATAACTGGTGAACAGCATTTTGTAAGCGCTTTATTTAGTTGTTAGTTAAATTGCTTGTTACCTATTAAATCTCTGTATTGGCGCCCAATAATAAAAATATTTAAAAGAATGAATAAAGGCGGCGAAATATGACAAACCATCGGATTGCTGTAATCCCAGGGGATGGAATCGGCCCGGAAGTGGTGAATGAAGCAGTTAAAGTACTTGAACTGCTAAAAACTCTGGACCCTTCATTTGTTATCGACTTTGATACATTTGACTGGAGCAGTGAGTTTTATCTTAGGCATGGAAAAATGATGCCGGAAGACGCCCTTGATGTTTTAAAAAAGTATGATGCGATTTTTTTCGGAGCTATAGGCGATAGCAGGGTCCCTGATGATGTGACGGTATGGGAGCTGATTATGCCAATCCGGAAAAATTTCAAGCAGTACATAAATTTACGTCCGGTTAAGTTATTGAAGGGAGTGTCCAGCCGGTATGACGGTGAAAATATCGATTTTGTTATTGTCAGGGAAAACGCAGAAGGTGAATACTCCAATAGCGGGGGAAGATTGTATTCAGGCACGGAACAGGAGATTGCCGTCCAAAATACGATTATCACGCGGATGGGCACGAACAAAGTGGCGAGGTTTGCTTTTGAATATGCCCGTAAGCAAGGTAAAGGGACGGTCACAAGCGCAACAAAATCGAATGCGATCATCCACTCAATGAAACTATGGGACGAGGCAGTAAAAGAAGTGGGCCGGGATTTTCCGGCGATTAATCTGCAAAGCTATTATGTTGATGCTCTGGCAGCCTATTTTGTTGCAAGGCCTGGGGATTTTGAAGTAGTGGTTGCTTCCAATTTGTTTGGGGATATTTTAAGTGATTTAGGCTCCGCGGTTGCAGGTGGGCTTGGGCTTTCCCCTTCTGCTAACTTAAACCCGGAAGGAGACTTCCCTTCCATGTTTGAGCCGGTCCATGGTTCTGCTCCTGATATTGCAGGTAAAGGCATCGCCAATCCGATTGCGCAAATTTGGTCTGCGGCACTTATGCTTGAACATTTGGGGAGAAAGGATTTGGCGGCAGTCATCCTGGAATCAATAGAACATGTGCTTGTAAAAAAAGAAGTGCTAACACCGGATTTAGGTGGCAGTTCTACAACAGGTGAAATGGGCTCGGCAATACGGGATGCGTTACGGCAATTATTACTGGTTAAAGAGGGTTGATAATGATGAGGCTGGAAAACGAAGTATTTATTGTTACAGGTGCTCAGGGAGGAATGGGAACAGAAACTGTCAAACGATTTTTAGAAGAAGGAGCATTGGTGGCCGCTGTTGATCTCAATGTGGACGGGGCAGAAGAAAGTGAACATCTATTGCCGATTACTGCGGATTTAACAAAGGAAGAGGAAGTTGAGAAGGTTTTTTCGGCTGCGATTGAGAAATTTGGACGGATTGACGGGCTTGTCAATCTTGCAGGCATCGCCCAGCCTGCCACACCAATTGAAGAAGTAAGCCTAGCAGACTGGGAGAAAATTATGCGTATTAACACAACTGCTCTTTTTTTAACTTGCCGTGCTGCTGTGCCTTACATGAAAAACCAAGGTGGAGGAGTGATTATCAATATCGCTTCTATCTCCATGGTGAGGCCAAGACCTGGCTTAAATGCCTATATTGCATCTAAGGGAGCCGCCGTTTCATTATCACAGGCATTGGCCATTGAATTGGCCGAGTATGGAATTAGGGTAAATGTTGTGAACCCTGGGCCGGCTGATACGAATATGCTTGGGGATTTTACGGCCAAGGGGAATGATATTGAGACAATCAAAGAAACAGTTTTTAAGAAAAGTGTTCCAATGGGAAGGCTGATTGCTCCGATTGATATCGCTAATTCCCTTGTGTATTTGTGTTCAAAGGAAGCATCCATTGTGACAGGTTCTGTCTTAAATGTAGATGGGGGAAGGGGAATCTGACTAGTGCAGGCAGTCGAAGGTCAAGTTCGAGGATGTTATATAGACGGTGAATGGATTTTACCTGAAAAAGAGAGATTAATAGAAGTCAAAAATCCAGCGGACGGATCTAATTTAGCATTTGTTCCAAGAGGGGACAAGGAAGAAATCGGCCTGGCAGTAAAAGCAGCGAAAAAGGCATTTCAATCCAAAGAATGGAAAACCTTCAGTCCTTATAAGCGTGGCCAGCTGCTATATCAGGCAGCGGAAATCATTCGCGAGAATAAAGAGGGATTAGCAAAATTGGAGACGTTGGACGTCGGAAAGCCATTGAATCAATCTTATGTGGATGTTGAGATTGCTGCACGTTATTTTGAATATTACGCTGGGATTGCAGATAAAATTCTCGGAGAAACGATTCCAGTAGAACCAGGAATCATTAATTACACGGTTCGCGAACCGATTGGTATTGTCGGACATATCATTCCTTGGAATTATCCCTTGCAAATTGCAGCAAGAAGTATTTCTGTGTCAATCGCAACTGGGAACGCTGCTGTTCTGAAGCCGGCAGAGGATACACCGTTAACGACGCTAAAGCTTGTTGAATTGATGGAGCCTTTAGGACTTCCAAAAGGTATTTTGAATGTTGTAACAGGCTACGGCCACGAGGCAGGTGCTACGCTTTCAGGTCACCCAGATATAAACCAAATTACTTTTACAGGATCGGTAGAGACAGGCAAAAGGGTCATGGAGTCAGCTGCACAGAATATCGTTCCCGTTACCCTTGAGCTTGGAGGGAAATCCCCGAATATAGTCTTTGCAGATTGTAATGAAGAGCAGGCTCTTAAGTTGGTGCTTAAGTCGATTGTGCAAAATGCAGGACAGACTTGTTCAGCAGGCTCCCGCTTGGTCATTGAAAAATCAATAAAAGATAAGTTCGTAAGGAAGCTTGCTGCAGCAATGGAGGAGCTTTCGATCGGTCCCGGAATTGATGATCACGATTTAGGGCCGATACTCTCCCAAAAGCAATTTGATCGCATCAAAAGTTTTATTGATCTTGCCAGGAAAGACGGAATCAGGATCGTAACAGGCGGAGAGCGTCAGTTGGTAGAAGGGTGCGAATCAGGCTATTACTTTCAGCCAACTATCCTGGATAACGTTCCTGCAAGCCATTATCTTGCCCAGGAAGAAATCTTTGGCCCTGTATTGACAGTGACAACCTTCGATACAGAAGAAGAAGCAATCGAAATCGCAAATGGCACACCCTACGGACTGGTTGCTGGCATTTGGACTGAAAACGCCGGACGTGCCCACCGTGTTGCCAGCCAGCTTCAATGCGGCCAAGTATTCATCAATCACTACGGGGCCGGCGGAGGCATTGCGCAGCCATTTGGAGGATACAAAAAAAGCGGTTTCGGCCGTGAAAAAGGGCTGGAGGCGTTGCGGAATTATACTCAAGTGAAGAATGTGGCATTGAAATATAACTTGGAATCCTAATTTGGCTGATTATCAATATTGATGATCGGCATGGCAGATGCAGCCTTATTTAAATGAAAATTTCGGAGTATTAAAAAATATAGAAAGGAAGATAAGATGGAACCGATAATTCGCGTTGAAAATGTATCTTTTTCCTACAAGATCAATGAAAAAACAAAGGTATCCGTTCTAAAAAACATCTCCTTTTCCATAAATCCTGGAGAATATGTAGCCGTTATTGGCCACAATGGTTCAGGTAAATCTACCCTATCCAAACACCTGAACGGGATTTTGACCCCAGACAGTGGAGATGTTTGGGTTCATGGCCAAAACACGAAGGATACCAGCAAGAAACGGGCTATTCGTCAGGCGGTGGGGACGGTTTTTCAACATCCGGATAACCAGATTGTGGCGACAATCGTGGAGGAGGATGTTGCATTTGGACTGGAGAACATTGGTGTTCCAAGGGATGAAATGAAACGAAGAGTAGATGAAGCTTTAAACATTGTAAAAATGTCTCAGTTTCGCCACAGGCCGCCCCATCATCTTTCCGGGGGGCAGAAGCAGCGGGTTGCAATTGCCGGGGTGCTGGCGATGCAGCCGGAATGCATTGTTTTTGATGAAGCAACCAGTATGCTGGACAGCTTTGGAAGAAAAGAAGTTTTGCAGGTTATGAGAGAAATGAACGATGCAGGGATGACAATTATAACGGTTACCCACCATATGTCGGAAGCTGCGGAAGCCGACCGGATCATCGTCGTTGAAGGCGGGCAAATCGTCATGGATGCGCCGCCCCGGGAAATTTATAAACACATATTGGAATTGCATAATCTGCAATTGGAAGTGCCTTCGATCAGTCAAATGGCCCAAGGGATCCACCAGCAATTCACCGATTTTTCGTGGGATTTAATCCAAGAGGATGAGTTTATTGATGAAGTAATGAAATTCACCAAAGCGGAGGTGATCTGATGCCGGCGAGACCGATCATCCAGGTAGAAAACCTGTCCCATACATATTTGAAAGGAACTCCGATGGAGCATGTTGCCTTAAAAGGAGCCAACCTATATGTAGAAGAAGGGGAATGTATAGCGATCATTGGCCATACCGGCTCAGGAAAATCAACCTTGATCCAGCACTTCAATGGGCTGATGCGACCAGAATCCGGAAAGGTCCTCATTGACGGGACAGACTTGTCAGAGAAAAAGGTGGACCTAAAAGCGCTAAGACAGAAAGTGGGACTCGTTTTTCAAAATCCCGAGGATCAAATTTTTGAAAAAATCATAGGTGATGATATTGCCTATGGACCATTCAAAGCAGGTCATACACTAAAGGAGGTGAGGGAGCGCGTCAAATGGGCAATGTCTGTTGTGGGACTGGACTTTGAGGAAATGAAGGACAGACAGACCTTTGCTCTAAGCGGCGGACAAAAACGGAAGGTTGCCCTGGCAGGGATTCTTGCGTTAAAACCAAAGATCTTAGTCCTCGATGAACCGACAGCAGGGCTTGATCCAAGGTCAAGGAATGAATTGCTGGAAAAAATTAAACGGTTAAACAGGGAGGAAAAGATTACGCTTATTTTCGTGTCACACAACATGGAAGAGGTCGCAATGCTGGCCGACCGCGTCTATGTAATGGCAGACGGAACGGATGTGTTATCCGGAAGCCCGAAGGAAATTTTTACGGATAAAGAAAAGCTGCAGCGGCATCAGATTGGAACGCCAGAAACGGTCCGGGTCCTTTACAGGCTGACCGACCTTGGATACAAAGTAAACACGGCTGCCTTTTCGGTTAAGGAAGCAACAGAAGAAATCATCAAGGTTCTTGATGATACAAAGGAGGATTTGAAAGATGTCCAGCGAATTTGAAATATCCCGAAATATCACAATCGGCCAGTACGTACCAACCGGGTCCTATATTCATCGCTTGGACCCAAGAGTAAAGCTGCTTGTGTTTGTTATCCTCGTAATCGCCATTGCATTTAATACGAGTTATATAGGAAACGCCATAGGACTGATCCTGTCACTCTATTTATTCTGGGCATCCAAAATCCCAATCAGCTATGGGCTGTCCGGGGTAAAACCCGCCATTCCATTTATTATCATCCTGGCCCTTTTGCAGCTCCTTTTTCAAGGACAGCTCTTTTCCGGCGGCAAAGTGTATGTGGATTATAGCTTTATCTTGATTACCAGTGAAAGTATTCGCCTGGTCGTAGTATCTGCCGTTCGCTTTATTGAAATTATCTTTTTAAGCAGTGTTCTTACCTTATCAACCTCCACAACAGAATTGACACATTCGATCCAAAGCTTGTTAAGTCCATTAAAGAAAATTAACTTTCCAGTTCATGAAATTTCGCTCATTGTAACCATTGCGATTCGGTTTGTCCCAACCTTTGCAATTGAAATGGAAAAAATGATGAAAGCACAGGCTTCAAGAGGAGCGGACTTTGGCACGGGCGGCTGGTGGAGGATCATTCAAAGGACAAAAGAGACGTTTCCCATCATTATCCCCTTATTCAACACCGCATTGTCCCGCGCTGAGGACCTGATTCTTGCAATGGAGTCGAGATGCTATACACCAGGAGGAGCCAGGAGTTCCTACACAGTATACAAAACAATGTCGAAGGATTATCTTATTCTTTTGATCGGGCTTTTATTTTCAGTCATGCTGCTGTTTTACCCGTTTCCATTTTAATGAATTCTTTCATATCTTCTATACGCGGATGAGTGAGCTAGAATCAAAGATAAAGAGCTGATCATTACAGAAAAAATCAGGAACTTCGTACAACTCGAAGGTTAATTAGATTTGCAGATAATATCGAATTTTTACCGGAAAGAGTGAAATTCAACAAAACCGTTTGGAACACCATTTAAAAATAAAAGGAGAGAAAATGGAATGAAAAAATCTTTAACGGTTCGCGATATTGTAATTGCAGGTGTACTTGGTGCGGTAGCGATTCTTTTAGGGGTAACGCGGCTGGGATATATCCCTGTTCCAACAGCGGCAGGGAATGCCACAATCATGCACATTCCCGCGATTATCGGTGGAATTATGCAGGGGCCGGTTGTCGGGCTCATTGTTGGTGCAATTTTTGGAATATCCTCCTTCCTGAATGCCACAGTTCCTTTATTTAAAGACCCATTGGTAGCAATTCTGCCGCGCTTGTTTATTGGGGTTGCAGCATGGCTTGTATATGTTGGATTCCGCCGCAGAAACGAGTACTTTGCAGTAGGCGCTGCAGCATTTCTTGGGACCTTGACCAATACAGTTCTTGTTTTAACTATGGCTGTCGTCAGAGACTATTTGACTCCAGCAGTTGCCTGGACAGTAGGCATAACAAATGGAATTCCTGAAGCGATTGTAGCCACCATTATTACGCTGGCAGTTGTAGTAGCCTGGAAACAAATCGGCAAAGACAAAAAATCGAAAATCTCTAAGGAAATGTAGGATATGCATAATCAAATCACGGATGTGCCTGGAGTAAAAGTAGGCAATATAGAAAATCAACAGGCATTGACAGGCTGTACAGCCATCCTTTTTGAAGAAGGTGCGGTTGCGGGTGTGGACGTAAGAGGGTCCGCACCCGGAACACGGGAAACTGATCTTCTTAATCCGGTAAATTTGGTTGATAAAGTGCATGCCATCTGTTTAAGCGGGGGCAGTGCGTTTGGATTGGATGCAGCTTCAGGAGTGATGGGATTTTTGGAAGAAAGAGGGATCGGCCTGGATGTGGGTGTGGCCAAGGTGCCAATTGTCCCGGCCGCTGTCCTGTTCGACCTGGCTTGCGGAAACCCAAATGTCAGGCCCGATAAACAGATGGGGTATGAAGCAGCAAAAACTGCAGCAACAGAAAAGTTTCACACTGGAAATTATGGGGCCGGCTGTGGAGCAACCGTAGGCAAAATGGCCGGTCCCGATTTTTGCATGAAGGGCGGACTAGGCAGTGCATCGATCCGTCTGGAAAATGGTGTTGTGATAGGTGCAATTGTTGCGGTCAATCCCGCTGGGGATGTCCGGGAACCTTCCAATGAAGGAGTTTTGGCGGGACCATATAAGAATGGGGAGATTCTTGACAGCCTTAAGCTTCTCGAACAAAATTATTCTCCCCCTATTCCGACCGGGTCGAATACGACCATTGGAGTAGTCGCGGTGAATGCCGATTTAACGAAAGCGGAGGCGACGAAGGTTGCCCAAATGGCTCAGGATGGGTATGCCAGAACGATTTTTCCAGCCCATACCATGTTTGATGGGGACACCATTTTTGCTGTTGCCACTGGAGGGGAAAAGGTCCCAGTTGATGTCATTGGCGGTTTGGCAGCAAAGGTTATGGAGCTGGCAATCATTGATGCTGTTAAATCCGCTGAGAGTATTGAAGGGATAATCGCCCATAAAGATGTATTTCATAATCATAAGACGAAGCCGTTATAAGTGCATTTATAAATATCCTATCTGAACCAAAAAGAAGGAGTGAAGATTATTGAAGTCAGTCATGAGCTGGAGTGAATGGTCTAACCTTGATGCTATTGGCCTCGCTGATTTGGTAAGGGGGGGTCAGATTACCCCGCAAGAGGTGGCCCAACAGGCTGCCCTCGCCGCAGAAACCTTAAATGCTGAGATCAATGCCGTCATTGAGGTCTTCGATGATGCGGTTAAAGACCCGGCGAAAGACGGAACGAACCCTGATGGCGTCTTTGCGGGCGTACCATTTTTCATGAAGGACCTGGGACCCACTCTTAAAGGGCGCCTGCAGGAGATGGGTTCTCTGCTGATGCAAGGAAATCGCTCTTCTGCCGATAGCTTCCTGACCAAGCGCATCCGCCAAGCCGGTCTAAACATTATAGGGCGGACGACAACACCAGAGTTTGGGCTTTGCAGTTCAGCCGAGAATCCCGAAGTCTATGTTACTCGAAATCCGTGGAACCTGGACTATACAACCTGCGGCTCCTCTGCCGGCACGGCAGCTTCGGTAGCGGCCGGAATCATTCCAATCTCTCATGCGACTGATGGGGGTGGCTCGATTCGAATTCCCGCAGGTGTGAACGGCAACATCGGCTTGAAGCCCTCCCGCGGCGTATTATCGGTTGCTCCCTACAGCTCTGACTTGATGGGGGTGGTCTCCGTTCAGGGCTGCCACACACGTACCATACGTGACACCGCTGCCTTTGTGGACAGCTGCCGGGGCGGGGCACCGGGCGAGTTCATGCCTTACTGGATGCCGCCGGAGCCATACTCAGAGCTCATCCGCCGGAATCCGAAAAAGCTCCGTATTGCCGTTTCACACGAGTGGGGGGATTACCAGGCCACACCTCACATTGCTGCTGAACTGGAGCGGGCGGCCGGATTCCTCGAAGGGCTTGGCCATCATGTCGAATGGATTAAACCGGATATTGACTTTCATGCCTCTTATATGGCCCAAACCGAATGCTATATCATGAATTTTACACAAACGATTTACGGTCTTTTGGAGCAAAAAGGCTTGGACAGACCGCCTGCCGACCTTGTTGAACCGATGTGTATTCGGGTATGGGAAGAAGGCCGTGGCGCCACCTATACACAACGTGCCAAGATGCAGGCGGTGTTCAATGATACTTCCCGCAGGCTGGCCGCCTTCTTTGAAGACTGGGACATCATCCTTACCCCGACGATGGCCCTTCCGACGCCACTGGTTGGAACGAAGGAGTATCTCACAATCAGCGAAAATCCCTCCGTCTACGACTGGTTCGATAATCTCTGGCGCATATTCTCTTATACTCCGATTGCCAATCTCTGTGGTCTTCCGGGTATCTCCTTGCCTATGGCTCAGCTTGAGAACGGGCTGCCGATGGGAATTCACGCCCTCGCACAGCAAGGAAACGATGGATTGCTTTTGCAGCTGGGAGCCCAAATCGAGCGCGCGTTGGATGGTAAATGGAACAACGGGCTGCGCCCCGCTGTACATGTAACAGCGATTGACGCAGCGAATCAACAACTTTCGCCTTATTCAGAATCCAGTGGACGACAGTAGAGCATGCAGTTATTCAGCCTCGGAGAGATTGCATCTCTTCGAGGTTTTTTGTGCCAGATCCCGCCTGAAAATGATTAGCATTTACTCCAAAAGTACCGCCACAATATTTTATTAAATAATAAAAAACGCTGCAAAAGGAATGACAGCTGTCTTTAATGGATTGCATTTTATTATTATCTGTTCTTCTATTCCTTAAAATGATTGACCGTTGGTGGTGGCATGATAGTACTTTTACATAGTGGTTTGACCGTTTCAACGAGGATCATATACGGCAAATTATTAGTCGTTTCTCCAGGACTATCCCTTTTTGGAACGAATGCTTTCATTCTACCTATGTAGTCAATCCAGAAACGAATAGACAAGTGGTTGCATATAAGTTAGCTAAAGGGTTCAGTTTCTGCATTTTAAGCAGAGGTGATGAGGTGCTGTCGGGGGAATACTGACAGAGAAATGCAGTGTGCGTCCCTCCCTTAGCTTAGTAAATTGAAATTCCGGAACAAGAAGCGGTAAGAACTAATCTAACGAATCTATTTAAAAAATAAAATTTTGGTATAAGTTTTAAGCTGATATTAAAAAGAAGCAAAAGGTACGTCCCTTTGCTTCCATTGAGGCACTCCGGTGCCGAAACGAAATCCAATTGTAAAATCAAATTGATTTTTGGTTCTTTTAAGTCATGACTTTATAGATGTTGAAGATCAATCGTAAATTACAGCTTTTCCTTGTTCACGTAAATTTTTTAAAAAAGTAAGCATATGATTTATTTCTTCATCGGAATGTCTTTCCCATGAACTTAATTCAGCTATTATTTTCAAAGGAGATTTAGACCTATATGAGCGTGTTGGGTTTCCAGCGAATTTTTTGTCAGTTAAGTTCGGATCATTTTCAAAATCACCTAATGGTTCTACAATGTAAATTCTTTCTTTGGATTTAGCTGTTGCTAATTCGACACCCCATTTAGCCGCATCTAGTGTTGCAGTGAATTATATATAGTTCGATTTTTTGTCTTGATAATTTGATAAGTGTTGTGGTTCAAGAAGATCTCCAATTTTTAGTTCTGCTTTAGTACCATGAAAGAAAGGACCATTATCTAAGATGTCTTTTTTGTCATTCATAGTGACACACCTCTTATATTTTTAGATTTGTAAATAAAAGTATAGGACAGGAACTGTAGAAAGTGTAGTCTATAAATAATTTATAATTGGTAGTATAATGTAAGTAGAAAGGGTGATCTCGTATGACCTTTCTAAGATATTGAATTATGAATAATCCCTTCTCAAGTAATGAGATGGGATTATTTTTTTTCTTACAATTTTCTTAACCTGAATGACCAATGGATATATCCGAATGTAAATTTGAGTCCTAAGTGCTTGAAAAGTAGAAGGAATAAATCCGGATTTTGACATATAATAATAGTTGATATTGGAATGTCCTATTATCAATAGGATAATAATGTAAATACATTTTACTATTCAAAGAATAATGAACAATATGAAACTATTATAGGAGAGTCCTAAAATGAAAAAGAAAGTGAACTATTTAATCTTACTTTTAATAACCATTTTTATAGTTGGTTGTACCAACGTAGAAGATTCATCCATTACAGATGGAGAAACAGATCCACAAGAAGTAACCACAGTTAATACAAATGAAAATAGTGAAGAAGAAGAAACGATCACTACGGTTGTTGATGAACCAGTAGAGGAAAAACCAACCCAATCAAATAATGAGCTGTTCTCAGGATACAAACTAATTGAAGTTGATGGTGGTGATTTGTCAGGATATCGTGAACCTAACGTCGTCGTTGACATTGGTTATGGGGACCGTGAATATTGGGCGTTTACTAATGAATACGGGCAATTAGTACGTGTCATTGCTGACGAAATCATTCTACAAGATGACCGTAACGAACCTGTATTATCTTCTGGCAGATACTACTCTGATGAGGCAAGGGTTCCTGGTGTCGAAAGTGACGTTTTAGATGAAGGACATATCATTGCTGATTCTCTCGGAGGGGTATCGAATGCTTATAATATTACCCCGCAAGATAGTACGCTCAACCGACATGGTGATCAAGCTTATATGGAAGACGTAATTCGTAGAGCAGGTGGAGTCACCAATTTTGAAGCAATTATCACATATCCGAATACGGAAACTCAGATTCCTTCAAGTTATCATTATACCTATACTTTAATGGGTAACGAGATCGTTGATACATTTGACAATGTGAACCCTGATGAAGTAAACGCATCACTCGGTTTAACAGGCAGTGTGCCTTCCGATTCAACTGGTACTAACACAAACGGTGAAATTTCTAGTGTTGATACAAACGGTAACGGACAGGTGACGATTAAAGAAGCAAAAGCAGCAGGTTTCAGTATGCCGATAACCTCTGATCATTGGTTATACCCCTATATGCGCGATAATGATAATGACGGTATGGTGGGTGAGTAAGCGCCCAGAACTTTAAGGCAAAATAAATGAACGAAAGAACATTTTCCTCGTTAGACGATTTATAACAATTTACGGAAGCGCAGGGACGTTCCTTGTGCTTCTATTTATTTTAGAAACCTTCACCTTCATTCTAATTAAAAGCAGAAAGAGCAAAGGGAAGTCCCTTTGCTCCCTGGAATAAAAGTTGGTGTAAAGGGTAGTATACCTCTGAACATATTAGAGGAGGTATAGGAAATGTCTAAAATGATAAAACAAGAAGAAATGGAAACCTTGAGATAGTTAATCAAAGATGTGGACACGGCCATGCTGACTACGGTAACTGAAGAAGGGCTTGTTTCTCGTCCTATGAAAACACAAGAAGTAGAGTTTGACGGAGACTTATGGTTTTTCACTAAAAAAGAAACGAATAAATATGAAGAAATTTTAAATGACCAAGATGTTAATGTGGCGTATGCAGGTAAGTCCTATGTTTCAGTCCGTGGAAGGGCAGAAATTGTTGAGGATTTACAAAAGAAAGAGGAATTCTGGAGTAAAGCATATGAGCAGATCATGCAGGCCTCTTTTGATGATCCTAATGTGGTCTTGATAAAGGTAAAAGCCGAAGCAGCCGAATATTGGGAAACCGGTAATTTTATAAAGAAAATCGTCTTTATGTATAAACGCATGACAGGACAAAGTTCAGAATCAACAAATGTTAATGAAACAATCGAACTGAATAAATAACAGGGAAGCGCAGGGACGTACACTGCGCTTTTTTCAATCGTGTATTTATCCATACAACTAAAATATTAGGTACCACGCAGAACAAAGCGTGCCATCTGAATCAGCTCCCTTTTAGTTTATAAAAAGAAATGAAATATATTGAAAGCACATGGTAGTTTGACTAGCATGTGCTTTTTTTAGGTTCAAAAGTTATTAAGTTATTAAGTTATTAAGTCTACCTAAACCATTGCATAATATGTCGTTTGCTATCAAATCTTGACTCTTCAAATAACACAGTTTGCATTAGCAATTACACTGAAAATTCTACTAATACTCAAATGTTATAGGCCGTAAAGGTAAAAGGGTTTAAAATTTTATTTTTTTTTGTTTTTCAAAAAAGTTTTCGGAGTCAAACACACTTACTTATTCAGTATATCAATTTCTGAAGGCTGACTTTAGGTTTAATCATACTTCTGATCATACAAAGGTATTTCAAAATAACACTAAGATTATTAGAGAGTAATAGATTATTTATACCGTAATAACATTAAATTTATAATATTAAAAATATTCTAAAAACAATCTTTACAACCTTTTAACCCTGTTATATAGTATTACCAATATCTAGCGGATAGTGAAGGGGTGGTCTTTTGATTAAAAGTGTTAACAGTTTACAATCGACATTTTTTACGGGAAAGGTAGTTTTAGTTACCGGTGCAGCTCATGGGATCGGAAAAGGGATTTGCGAGACTTTCCTTAGGCACGGAGCAACAGTAATTGGTACGGACATATTGAATCAGGAACTTGCGGAAGTGAAAAGCGAGCTCAATGAGTGGCTTGAGTTGAATAAAAAAAGCAACCGTTTTAATACATATACATGCGACATAACAGAAGAGAAAAGTGTGAAAGAGCTGGTGGAGTTCACGGTTCAAAAATTTAAGAAGATTGACATCCTGGTAAACAATGCTGGAGGTGTATGTGGGCAAATACATCAACCAGTGGAAGAAGTGACGCCTGAGCAATGGAGAAAAATATTTGCGGTTAACCTGGATGCCGCGTTCTATACGACAAAAGAAGTTGCTCCACATATGAAAAAGCAGAAATATGGACGGATTATTAATATCTCAAGTGGAGCAGGGAGAAGTACTAGTCTGACTGGAATACAGGCGTACGCCAGTGCCAAGGCTGGCCAGATAGGCTTTACGAGACAAATGGCTCAAGAACTTGGTCCATATGGCATAACAGTCAATAACATAGCGCCAGGATTTGTCATTTCCAATCCTTCAACAAAGAAGCAGTGGGAAAGAATGACAACAGAGGAACAGGTGAATCTGGTCAAATCGATTTCGGTGAAGCGACTCGGAGAACCTGAAGATATAGCTCATCCGGTTCTGTTTTTTGCATCGGACTTTGCAAGCTATGTGAGTGGCCAAACTATTTCAGCAGATGGCGGACAACAACTTTTTTAGGAGGGGTCGAATGGAAATCACAGTGATTGGTGCAGGCGCGATTGGCGCCGTGTTGGGAGCTCACCTAGTGAGAGCAGGCAACAAAGTAACTTTTTGCGATAAAGATCAAGAACATGTTGATGTGATGAATCGTCGCGGTCTTAGAATTGAGGGGCCTGATGAAACTTTTACCGTAGAATGCGATGCGTATATACCGGAACAGCTAGTTAAAAATAACGCAGCATTGGATGCAGTCTTCCTGTGTGTTAAGGCACAGCATACAAAAGAAGCCTTAAAGCCATTCTTACCTTTGATTGGGGAAGATACCAAAGTTGTATCCTTCCAAAACGGGCTATGCGAAAACGAGATTGCCAGCTTGATAGGCAGAGAAAAAACGATTGGATGCTTTGTTAATTTTTCAGCTGACTATTTAGAGCCGGGCAGGATTCTTTATGGAGGAGTCG
Source organism: Bacillus sp. JJ1609 (assembly GCF_036967045.1). Classification (NCBI taxonomy): domain Bacteria; kingdom Bacillati; phylum Bacillota; class Bacilli; order Caryophanales; family Bacillaceae; genus Bacillus; species Bacillus sp. JJ1609. The sequence goes on from NZ_JBALSS010000014.1 coordinate 84,348, forward strand.
CAGCGCTCTATCTTGGGGAGTTGGATGGGGAAATCAGTCAGCGGGTTAAGAATTTGCAGCAAATCCTCCAATGCTGGGGACCAGCTCAGATTACGAATAACATATGGGGCTACCTGTGGGGGAAGATGTCCTACGCTGGACTTTTATACGCTACTGCATTAGTTGATGAAACAATGGCAGCTGTTGTCAGAAAAATGGAACTGAGGGAAACACTGATGGAACTTTGTTCAGAAATACTAGAGGTGGCGGATAAGGAAGGTGTTAAGCCAATCGGTTTCGATGATTGGGTCCCGGAGTTTGTTTATCCTCGAGATACACGGGATCAAACAGTTCTCGATAATCAGCTGGAAAAGCTAGCACAAAGAATGGCTGCAAACAAAAAAACGAAAAGTGGAATCTGGAGAGACTTGGCTGTCAGAAGAAGAAAGACAGAAATTGATTCGCAATTAGTCCCTATCTTAGAAATAGGAGATTATCATCGTATTCCGATGCCACTGACAAGTTTGCTGGTGTCTCTCATCAAAGAGATAGAAAACGGTACGATTCAAATGGATTGGGATCACTTATATAAATTAAAAGAACGGTATGAAAGTGGAGAAAAAATATGCATTTAAACCATGAAAATCTTTCCGATCATGTAGCTAAAATCATAAGAAAAATGATCCTGAACGGTTCCTTGAAGCCTGGCGAAAAAGTGAACCAGGCCCAACTTGCAGAAAGTCTTAATATATCACGCGGGCCGATAAGAGAGGCTCTGATGTTACTGCAAAATGAAGGGTTGATCAAACATGAAACAAATAAAGGAACACATGTTACCACACTTTCTTCTCAGGATGCATATGAGATTTATACTCTCAGGGCTTTGCTGGAAGCAAAGGCAGCAAGCCTTGCAATTCCTCATTTAATAGATAAAGATTTTAGCAGGCTGGAGTCGCTATTGGAAGAGTTCCAACATGCTATGGAAGAGAAGGACTTAGAAACAGAGGCAAAGTGTGATATAGATTTCCACAGTGTGATCGTCAGTGCTTCTAGGCATAAAAGATTGATCCACATGCATCAGCAGTTGGATACCCAGGTTGGAGCCATGTTTTTGACAGTTGCTAACAAGCTTCCTGCGAGGGCAGCTCTTGTTGTAGAAAACCATAGAAAACTACTGGATGCTTTGAAGTCAAAGGACACAGATAGAGTCAGCAGGGAGTTTTCCGATCATTATGTTCACGCACTGAATGAACTAAAAGGGGTCAAGGGCCTTCTGACTATATAAGGGTGGTGTTTTTATGTTGCTAGAACTGCATGATGTATCACTATCTCTTAAGATAGATGGGAAATACGTGAAAATTTTAGATGAGATCTCTCTCCAGGTAAATAAAGGCGAGACAGTAGGTATTGTCGGTGAGTCAGGCTGCGGAAAAAGCATGACCGCATTATCGATCATGCGCCTTTTACCTGAAAAGGCAAAGCTTGAGGGTGTCATTAATCTTGATCGTGATGATGTAACTTCCTATTCGAAAAAGAAAATGGAGAAAATCAGAGGCAATAAAATGGCGATGATTTTCCAGGATCCGCTGACGTCATTGAATCCACTTCATACTGTCGGCAGGCAAATTGAAGAGACGCTAATCCTTCATACGGATTTAAATAAGGAGCAACGTAAAAAACGCGTCATAGAGCTGTTAAATGAAGTTGGCTTGCCGCGAGCAGGGGAGATTGCTACAGAATATCCACATCAATTATCTGGCGGTATGAGGCAGAGAATCATGATTGCTGTTGCCATGGCATGCAACCCGAGCCTATTGATTTGTGATGAACCAACAACTGCTTTGGATGTAACCGTTCAAGCACAAATCCTTGATTTAATGAATCATCTTAAAGAGGTTAACGAGATGGGGATTATCATGATCACCCACGATCTCGGTGTAGTTGCAGAGGTTTGTGACCGTGTTGTTGTGATGTATGCTGGCAAAATTGTAGAGCAGGCAGATGTTAAGGAGTTATTTTTGAATCCTAAGCACCCTTATACAAAAGGTCTGCTTGAATCAATACCGAAACTAGGGGTTAAAAAAGCAAAGCTTGGATCCATTCCTGGAATGGTTCCATCACCAGATAAAATGCCAACGGGCTGCCGCTTCTTTGATCGTTGCAGTTCAGCAATGGAAATTTGTAAAGGTAAAACACCTTCATTGCGCAGTGTAGGAGAAGATCATAAAGCAGCTTGCTGGCTATACGAGGAAAAGGGGGGAGAATTGAATGGCTCTTCTGGAAGTGAAGGACTTGAAGCAGCACTTCACAATTAGTAAGGGGTTTCTTGGTGAAAAGAAAAAAGTAAAAGCTGTTGATGGAGTAAGCTTCCACATTGAGCAGGGGGAAACGTTAGGGATTGTTGGTGAATCTGGTTGCGGGAAATCAAGTTTGGGCCGTACAATCCTCCAGTTAATAAAACCAACATCCGGAGATATCTTTTTCGGTGGAAAGAATATTACCCATCTTCCGAGAAAGGAAATGAAGGAGTTGCGGAAGGATATGCAAATTGTCTTCCAGGACCCTTATGCCTCCTTAAACCCCAGGAGCACAGTTCGTGCGATTCTTGAAACCCCGCTGATCGTTCATGGTGTAGGAAATAGACTGGAAAGGTTGAAAGTTGTTGAAGGCTTGATTGATAAAATCGGCATTCGCAAAGAACAGCTCGACCGCTATCCGCATGAATTTTCTGGCGGACAGAGACAAAGGATCGGCATCGCAAGGGCACTCACTTTGAATCCGAAACTAATTATCGCAGATGAACCTGTTTCTGCACTTGATGTTTCGGTCCAGTCGCAGGTTCTGAACCTTATGGTGGATCTTCAAAAGGAATTTAGCTTGAGCTATATGTTCATCTCGCATGACCTTTCTGTTGTACAGCATATTTCCGACAGAGTAGCTGTTATGTATTTGGGGAAAATCGTCGAAATTGCGGATGTTGATGAGCTATACAGGAATCCGCTGCATCCTTATACCAAGGCACTGCTAACTGCCGTACCATTTCCGGATCCGACAAAAAAGCGAGACAGAATCCTTTTGCAAGGAGACCTGCCAAGCCCGATCAACCCTCCGACAGGCTGTGCATTCCATACTCGCTGTCCAGTAGCAACACCTGAATGTAAAGTGGAAACTCCTGAGCTCAGGGAAAAAGTAATGGGACACTGGGCTTCATGTATTCATGTACACGCAGAGCAGATTACGAAAACAAAAATCCATATTTCATAACCAAAAAGGAGGCGGGATAGGTGGACGCACTTCGTTACACGGTAAAAAGGATTCTGCTCATGATACCAATATTGATTGGTATAAGCATTTTAACTTTCTTCATCTCGAATACCATTCCAGGTGATCCAGCTCGTTTGGCTGCAGGTCCATACGCAGATGCGAAGGTAATCGAGGAGCTGCAGGAAAAAATGGGCCTGAATGATCCTGTATATGTTCAATATTCCAATTACATGAAAAAATTGCTTCAAGGAGATCTTGGAAACAGTAATTATTCTCATCAGCCCGTGATGAAGGATATCAAACAATATTTTCCGGCAACTTTAGAGTTAACTTTTTTTTCGATGTTTATCACGATTTTAATCGGCATTCCTTTAGGGGTCATAAGTGCAAGCAAGAAAGATAAAGCAGCTGACCAATTTGCCAGGGTCATGGCACTCATAGGTGTAGCCATGCCGGCATTCTGGCTGGGAATTATCTTTCTATTATTCTTCTATTTAAAACTAGGGGTTTTACCTGGTTCAGGACGGTTAGATACAGGACTGGTTCCTCCGGAGACAATCACTGGGATGTACACAATTGATGCTCTTCTGACTGGGAATTGGACGGTGTTTAAATCAGCTGTGATCCATTTAATCCTTCCTGGGATTACGCAAGCTGCCGTAACAATCGGGATGATCACAAGAATGACGAGATCATCAATGCTTGAAGTGTTAAGAAGTGATTATATTAGAACGGCCTTTGCCAAAGGTGGATCAGAAAAGCGAGTACTTTACGGCCATGCATTAAGGAATGGGATGATGCCGATCATGACGCTTCTTGGCATGACCTTTGGCCATTCACTCGGCGGAAGTGTGCTCGTTGAGTCGGTGTTTTCGTGGCCAGGACTTGGCAAGTATGCAGTCAATGCCATTACATATCTGGACTTTCCAGCTGTGATGGCCGTCACTATTTTGATTGCCGTTCTCTTCATTCTCGTAAACCTTATCATCGATATACTCTATCAGGTTGTCGATCCTCGACTTAACTATGATTAAAAGGAGGCAATATAAGTGGTTAGACGGATTTTACAAAGTCCTTTAACAGTGTTAGGGATTTTCCTGGTTGTAATGATTATTATTCTAGCCATATTCGCTCCATGGATTGCCCCTAAGGATCCGCTGGAGGTAAATTTGGGACAAAAATTACTTCCTCCCAGTTCCGATCATTTGTTCGGTACGGATGAAGTAGGAAGGGATATACTAAGCCGGATTATCTTTGGAACTCGGATTTCTTTAAAGATTGGATTAATGGTCGTTTTGATTTCTTTTCCAATCGGCACCATCCTTGGCGCAATAGCTGGCTATGTAGGTGGTATGGTCGACCAGGTAATCATGAGGCTTACTGACATTTTCCTCAGCTTTCCAGGTATCATCCTGTCGATGTCCATTGCAGCAGCCCTTGGACCATCGATTGAAAATGTCCTCCTGGCATTAGCGATCACATGGTGGCCTTGGTATACAAGGATTGTCCGGTCGTCTGTCCTGTCAATCAAGAGCTCTGAGTTTATAGAATCAGCCAGGGCGATCGGAGCCAACCCTTTTAGAATTTTATTTAAAGAAATCATTCCAAACGCGATTGCTCCAGCAAGCATCCAGGCGAGCCTGGACTTAGGATTCGTCATCTTGGCTGCAGCTGGTCTAAGTTTTATCGGACTGGGAGCACAGCCTCCATCTCCTGAGTGGGGAGCTATGCTATCATCGAGCAGAGAAATTCTGCGGGATGCCTGGTGGGCAGCTACCTTTCCCGGTTTGGCGATCCTGCTGACTGTCTTAGGTTTTAACTTATTGGGTGATGGCATGAGAGATTTGCTTGATCCTAAGAATAGGTAATTATATTTCTTTGAAAGGGGTGATTCCTGCTTTTTAAAGCTTTGCAAGTAAAAATAATTCCACTAAAAATCTGGGGGGAAAATAATGAAAAGGAAGAGTATCTTATTTAAAGTGATGACCATGGCGCTGATTCTGTTACTTGCTTTGACTGGATGTAATAAGTATAACCAGGAGACGACAACACCTGCAGAGGGGAAGAACGAAGACAAGAGCGATACGCCAGCAGAACCAAAGGGTTCGGGAAATCAAGAAGTCTTCAATTTCGCCACCAACCAGGATATACCTCACCTTGACCCACATGGCACTGCTGCCAATACATCGTTTCGTGTAACCTACATGCTTTATGATCGTCTCGTTACTTATGATGGAACAGGTACTGAAGTCAAGCCTCAACTTGCTGAAAAATGGGATGTTTCGGATGATGGCTTGACCTACACATTCTACTTGAATAAGGAAGCTAAATTCCATGATGGTACCCCTGTTACGTCGGAAGCTGTTAAGTATTCCTTCACTCGTGCGATTGATATTGGAAAATCTGCTGCTGGTCAATTTAATAAAGTTATCTTAAAGGATAGCTTTGAAATAGTGGATGATCATACAATCAAAATTACTCTCGAGAAACCATTTGCCCCATTCATCAAAACACTTGGAACTGTGTTTGCCAATATCGTCAATCCGAAACTTGCTGAAAACCATGGCGATGATTTAGGTGAAAGTTACCTTGCTGATAAGGATTTCGGTTCTGGTCCATACACTCTTGAAAGCTGGGATCGCGGCCAGAAGATGGTTTTAAAAGCAAATGAGAACTATTGGGGAGAAGTACCTAAATTAAAAACTGTCAATATCATGATTGTCAACGAACCTTCAACGGCGAGATTAATGCTAGAAAAAGGCGAAGTAGATTTGCTGGATTACTCTATGCTTTCCCCTGATGTAATGAAACAGATGGAAGGTACAGAAGGTATTGATATTATCACACAGCCTGGATACCAGATTGATGATATTGCGATTAACATAGAGAAGAAACCTCTTGACAATGTGAAGGTGCGTCAGGCATTGGCGCACGCTGTAAACTACGATTCTATCAATAATGATATTCTTCTGGGTGCTGGTAAGCGTATCGGCGGAATCATCCCTGAAGGAATGTTTGGTTATAACCCTGATGTGAAGCAATATGATTTTGACCTTGATAAAGCAAAAGCACTTCTAGAGGAAGCGGGACTCGGTAAAGGTTTTGAAACGGAGATCCTGATTTCTGAGAATAATGAAGTACGTAAGAATATTGCGGTCATGATGCAATCAGACTTTAAAAAGATTGGTGTTGACTTGAAAATCAAGACACTTGCATGGCCGACATTCCTGGAGACTGTTACTTCAGGAGGTCATCAGTTAGCACTCGCAGCATGGACACCGGATTATGCTGACCCGGATTACAATCTTTGGTACTTCGCACATTCTTCTAGTAAGGGACCTGGATTCAACCTTGCATTCTATGAAAATAGCAAAGTCGATCAGCTATTGGAAGAAGGCAGAAAGACTGTCGATGAAGGCAGACGAGAGGAAATTTACCAGGAAATCCAGGCAATCATGAGTGAAGAGGTTCCGTATATCTTCCCTGCACAGCGTCTTGTTCAGGCTACTCAAAGAACCTGGGTAAAAGGGTATGAAATCAATCCGATGAACACTTGGTATGTACCGTTCCAAAAGATGACGAAAGAATAATTTTCATTAAAGCGACCGCAGGACTTTATCGTATGCGGTCGTTTTATTCAATCAAATGGAGGAGGAATGACAATGTAGAATTTTGGGACCTGAAGGATGGCGAGATTTTCCTCTTCTCCTGGTGACAGAACAGGCGATCAAAATAAAAGATTCTATCTGGCAATAGGTGATGAATGATGAAAAAGTGGTCTGATTTATCGATTTTGGAAGTGGCTGATTTATACAGGCGAAAGGAAATGTCTCCGGTTGAATTAGTAGGAAACACTTTCGAAAGGCTTAAAGAAGTTGACTCAGAACTGAACAGTTTTATTACTGCATTGGAATCAGAAGCCATAGAAGCAGCAAAAAAGGCTGAGACTGCTTTTTTAAAAAATAAAGCGGAGCATGTTTTATATGGGATCCCATACAGCGTAAAAGATCTATATTATACAGAGGGAGTCAGGACGACATGCGGGTCCCATATCCTGAAGGAATATATTCCTGACACCACTGCTCCATTGGTATCAAAGCTGCAGGACTGCGGAGCCATACTCATTGGTAAAACGAATATGTTGGAGTTTGCCTATGGGGTTGTTCATCCTGATTATGGCCAGACTAACAATCCCTGGGATGTTTCAAAGACTGCTGGAGGATCCAGTGGTGGATCAGCCGCTGCAGTCGCTGTCGGGCTTGGGTTATTTTCACTTGGTTCAGATACAGGAGGGTCAATAAGGATCCCTGCGTCTTATTGTGGAATTACAGGACTTAAACCGACCTATGGCTTGCTCTCAATCGAAGGTGTCTTTCCATTATCGCCATCACTCGATCATGCCGGGCCTATGGCAAAGAGTCCGGATGATTTATTAGTGGTGATGGATGCCCTGGTGCCAGGCTTTCTCTCTGAGAAATTTCCAAACAATGAAAATATGATCATTGGAATCTTGCCAGCCGATAAAATTTCAGATGTTTGCGCAGAGGTATTAAGTGTTTATGAAGAGGCGTTAAAACAGTTGGAAAATTTAAGCTGGTCTGTGAAGGAAATTGATTTGAAGTATTTTAATCGCACAGAGGAAATAGTTATGAATGTTCTTTTACCTGAAGCAGCCTTGATTCATGAAATATGGCATTCCAGGAAAGAGGAGTATGCCCCTTTAACATATAAACAGATCGACGCAGGCCTTTCACATCGCTCAATAGATTATTTGGAAGCTAAAAGAGATGTAATAAATGCGAGGGAGGATGTCGACCAGATATTAAATGGAGTGGATTTTCTGCTTATGCCTACGGTACCCTATCCTGCTCCAGAAGAGGACCCTGCCCTTGAAGTAGATAACGAAATGAAATTTACCGGGTTATTTAATGTTACAGGACATCCAGCTATAACGATGAACGCTGGTTTTACTGATAGTAAGCTTCCGGTTGGACTGCAGCTTGTTGGTAGACGTTTTGAGGACAAAAGACTGATTGAAGCAGCAGTGAATTTAGAAAGGCTGCTAGGCAAATCAATGAAGGGAATCAAGATCAATGTCTGATATTTTAAAATACCTTAAAGAGCACAGTAACTACATCACTGACACTTTGATTAGGTTGACAAAGGCTGAATCTCCATCCCATACAAAAGCTCTCGTGGATAAGTGTGGTGAAGTACTGCGACAGGAATTTGAGAGTCTGGTAGGCGGTTCCGTCGAAATGATAAAAAAAACGGAAGTTGGCAACCAATACAAATTTACATATGGAGCAGGGGATGAAGAAGAGCAGATTTTGGTGATTGGCCACATGGACACCGTGTGGGATGTGGGAGCACTGCCAATAAGGCAGGAAGGAAACCTTCTTTATGGCCCAGGGACTTTTGATATGAAAGGTGGTCTCGCTATTACACTTTGGGCATTAAGGGCATTGAAGGAAACCGGTACCCAGCTGAACAAGCAAATCACCTTCCTTGTATCCACAGATGAAGAAGTGGGAAGTGCCAATTCGAAGGAGATCATCCTTAAGGAAGCTGGAAAAAGCTCGGTAGTATTGGTTCCGGAATCAAGTATCGGACCGGATGGGGCAGTAAAAACCGAAAGAAAAGGAGCAGCGCAGTTCCTGATGAAAATTGAAGGGATTGCTGCGCATGCGGGGATCAATGCCTGGGATGGTGCCAGTGCAATTGAAGAGCTGGCTCACCAAATACTAGATTTGAAGAAGCTTGAGAACCGCGATGAAGGAATTTCAGTGAATGTCGGGGTAGTGAAAGGCGGAACCCGCGGGAACGTCATTGCCAAAGAAGCTGTAGCAGAGATTGATGTTCGCATCACCAAAAGTGCACAGGCGGAAAAGATTACAGAAGCAATCTTGAACAGACCAGTTTTTGTAAAAGGAACAAAGGTCGAGGTATTTGGGGAGATTGACCGCTATCCTCTTGAACGGACAGAGGCAGTGATTCAATTATATGAAGAGCTAAAGGGAATTGCGGCCTCACACGGATACGATTTGGGAGAAGGGTCTTCGGGAGGAGCGAGCGATGGCAACTTCACAGCAGGTCTTGGCATTCCGACAATTGATGGTTTAGGGCCTGTTGGAGATGGAGCTCATACTGATAATGAACATGTGGATTTATCGAATCTTCCATACAGAGCAGCCCTGATGGCTGAAATTATTCAAAGATATGCCAATAACTAGGGGGACTGACATTATGTACATGATGGATTTAACAGCCTCAAAATTCAAAGAAATTAAAGCATCCGTAGACACTGTTTTGTTGCCTATTGGAATGATTGAAATGCATGGACCTCATTGTTCGCTTGGAACGGATGTGTGGATTCCCAGGGAGTTTGTCCGCCGGCTTGATCGGATGATTGGAGACAGGGTATTGATGGCACCTGAAGTTGCTTACGGTCATTCTTGGGGTCTTGCCCCATTTGAAGGAACGATTGATATATCTGCGGAAGCTTTTTCTCAATACGTTTACGAAATCGGAAAAGAGTTTCACCGGAATGGTTTTGAACAAATTGTTCTGTTCAATGGACATGGAGGAAATATCCCAAGCTTAACAACTGTTGCCGAAAAGCTTGCTGACTTAGGGATGAAGGTTTTAACCATCAATTGGTGGATGGATTACCGTGAGCAAATCTTAGAAATCACCAAAGGGCCCGGTCATGGAGGGGAAGATGAGACTTCATTGATTCTGGCCATTGATGAGAAACTTGCTGATCCAAGTCTTGCTGGTGACCACCATGTAAATATGAATACGAAAATCAAGTTCAAAAAATCAGGCAAGAATTTCTTTAAGGATGGCTATTTAGGAAATGCAGGCGCAGCGACAGCCGAAAAAGGCGAAAGATTATATGAAATGATGCTGGAACTAGTTTTATCCGATATTGAAGATTTATGGAGGGTGGCATATGAATCAGTCAATTAAGGAGGAAAATAAAATGTTAAGATGGACGGATGAACCAATAGGAGAAAAAATCGTCGATATCGTTGTCAGTTTGAATGAACAAGCACAAAAATTACACAGCCAGGAGGTTGCAACAGCAAGTTATAGTCAAGTGAAACCAACGCTTACCAGCTTTGATGACATTTCTGATGCTTTGGATGAGGCAGAAAGCGAAATTAAAGCGAAAGAAGGGCATGAAGGAGAATATTTGAGAGCAATGTTAAACGGATTCCGTTATTTTGCTCGGAGCCTGCAGGGCGACAACGTTCCATATGAAGAACTGATTGCGAACATTCAGGAGTTGCCATCCACCTTAATTACAGAGCAGCAGCTCGAACACGCCAGGGATCTTGTTGAAAAAGGGTTGTCAGACCTTGGGTACAAAGGAAGCTTATTTGAAAAAGCAACTGCCTGGCGTTCTGATACATTGATTGACCCTGAACAGGTGACAACAGTAGCTGAAAACTTCCGTGAAAACAGCAAGCAAGGGACATTGAAAAGGGTTATTGGACTTCCAGAAGAAGATGGAATTGATTGGATCAAGCCGATCAGGGGAGTGTTCTGGAGCGGATATTCCAAATATACCGGCAAGTATCGCGGAAACTTAACCTTCAATATTGACCGCCCATGGACAGAGCCAATTCTCGCACAAATCATGACACATGAAGGTTATCCAGGGCACCAGGCGTTCTACTGTCGCTGGGATTACTTGTTCCAGCAGGGAAAGCTTCCACTTGAAGCTTCGTATTACTTAATCAACAGTCCTACCAATGCATTGTTTGAAGGTGGTCCAGAAACAGCCCTGAGCTTTCTCGGCTGGGACGATTTAAATGAGGAAACACCTGGTGTAACAGATGAACAAAAGCAACAGTATCTGCTCGCAAGGAATTATCTAGACTATCAAAGGATGTTTACCACTAATGCCTGCTTTATGTATAACCTTGGCCAGGTATCCAGGGAGGAAGCGATTGATTATTTAATCAAGAAAGGCGGTATAACAGAAATTGAAGCAAACAATGCCTTCCGATTCTTCTCAGACCCAATACAAAAAACCTATTTCCCTTGCTACTATTATGGCCGCTGGATGGTAGGAAACGCCTATAAAGAAACTCCCAAAGAAAAACGATCGGAATATTTTTCTATTCTGTATGACACTCCTCATACTACAAAAACCTTTATCAAAGCGATCAGCAAGCTGCACGGTGTAGAATTTGATGCTTTTAACACGTTGAAACAATAAAAATGGAAGGTGAGGCTTTTTGGGAGCTTCACCTTCTCTAAATTTAATATTTTCCTCAAAGGGAGATCGTCAACATGATCGAATTAGAATACTTTACAGAAGAGGACATCCCACAACTTATAAGCTGGATTGATAGTCCTGAATTTTTACTGCAATGGAGCGGGTCAGGATTTTCCTTTCCGCTGACGGACCAACAGCTCATTAAGTATTTGAAGGAAGCAAATAAAAAAGGGTCAGAGGTACATGCTTATAAGGTTATTCACCTTGAATCATCGAAGGTAATCGGGCATATTTCCCTTGGTGCAATCAATCTGAATAATAGGACAGCAAGAATGTGCCGAGTCCTAATTGGTGATAAGGAGATGAAAGGCAAGGGTTTAGCTCCTTTAATGGTCAATAAGCTTTTAAATATAGCATTTGTACAATTTGGACTTCATAAGGTAAGCCTTGCTGTATATGATTTTAATACTCCAGCTCTTAAACTCTATCAGAAAATGGGTTTTCAAAGTGAGGGACTTATTAGAGAAGCTTCCAGGATTGGTGAAAATTATTGGAGTTATTATGAGATGAGTATTTTGGATCGAGAGTGGCATTCAGGAATAAATAGAAATGGGAGGGAGAATATTGGAAAGGTTGACAGGGATTGAAAGGGAAATAATATCCCAAATAGATGCGAATCAACTAATGGATTATAACAAGAACATTGCAAAAGAGGTAAGGTTGTCAGGTTCTGAAGAAGAGCTCCGAGCCTTCAATTATGTCCAAAAGATTCTCCATAGCTTTGGATTAGAGACTGAACTCTCTTTTCACGAAGCGTTTATTTCTCTTCCTGGTAAGGCGAGCTTAAAGGTGGGAGATATCGATCTGCCTTGTATTACTCACTCCATGGCACCGTCCACTAAAGAAGGCGGGTTAATAGGAGAATCTGTTTATATTGGTGAGTTTAGGGATGATAAACTTGATCTTTGTTACGGCAAAATTTCTGTTTTAGAAGGTATTGCGAGTCCAGTGGTTTTAAAAAAGCTCTGGGAAGCGGGAGCTATTGGAGCCATCTTTATAAATGGACCTTTTACACATGAAATGATTGTTTCGACTGTCTGGGGGAGTCCGACTGCCGATAATATTATCCAAATGCCGAAGATTCCTGTCATTTCAGTAAATGATGATTCTGGAGAAATACTTAAAAAGTGGATTAACGAAGGGAAGGGCCAGGTAGAACTACATACCGAGGTTGAAACGAAATGGACAAAAATCCCCACGTTAACCGCCGACATTAAAGGTAAAGAGGAACCAGAGCATTTTGTTTTATTCAGTGGTCATATCGATTCATGGCATTACGGAGCCATGGATAACGGGTCTGCGAATGCGACTATGCTTGAGGTGGGAAGAGTGCTTTCAAAATATAAAGAGCAATTGAAAAGATCAATCCGTTTTGCTTTTTGGTCAGGACATTCACATGGCAGATATGCTGGATCTCAAAACTACTGTGATCATCATTGGGAAGAAATCCACGAGAATTGTGTCATGCATTTTTATATAGATTCTGTCGGAGGCAAAGGAGCTACCATACTGAGCGAAAGTAACTGTATGAGTGAAACGAAGGAGATAGCAGCTCTCTATGTGAAGGAGATAGCCGGTCAGGATTATATTGGAAGCAGATATGGGAAATACGCTGACCAATCTTTTTGGGGAGCAGGAGTTCCTTCCTTATTTATGGGAATGTCGGAACAACCATTATCTAATGACCCGTTATCCCAAAAAGTGTTTCAAGTATTTGCAGGAAAGGAGGCGGGAGGCTTTGGCTGGTGGTGGCATACAGTGGAAGACACAATCGATAAAATCGACTCTGCAAATTTAAAGCGAGATTGTGAAATCTATGCTCTCTCCATCTATAAAGTTTTGACTGATCCTATATTGCCAATTAACCAGTTGGCTGCGGTACGAGAGATGAAAGATACAATCAAAGAGTATCAGGCAGCTGCAGGAGATAAAGTCGATTTGGATGTAACTTTGGAACGCTTAAACGAACTTGAAGAAGTTCTTTTGAAAGCTCAATTTACTCTCTTGTCATCTGGAATGTCGGTAGTAGTTCAGAAAGAGATTAATAAAAGAATTATGGCAATCTCGCGCAAGCTTGTTCCTCTTAATTATGTGTGTACTGATATTTTTGAGCATGATGCAGCTATTGGTTTTTTGCCCATTCCCGCACTTTCCTCAATTAATAGAATTGCTGCATTGGAAAAGGGGACACACGACTATTATTTGCTGAGCACATCAATTATTAGACAGATTAATAAAGTCAATTATCTTTTAAAAAGTGCACTAAAAGAGGCTTGCAACTTATTGGCTGTTAGTGAAAAAAGGAGTGAAAATTATGTCGGCAATTAAAAATAAAATCGTTATTATTACAGGTGCCAGCAGTGGGATCGGTCGTGCAACTGCTTTAAAATTAGCAAGTGAAGGAGCGAAAATTGTTCTTGCTGCAAGAAGGGAAGAACGTCTTCAAGAGCTTGCACAAGAGATTAAGTCACAAGGAGGTACTGCGGTTTATAAACTGACAGATGTAACATCACTCGAAGAGGTTCAAAGTTTAGCGGAATTCGCACTTGAACAATTCGGCAAAATTGATGTACTTTTCAATAATGCAGGAATTATGCCACTCTCCTATATGAAAAATAATAGAGTCGAAGAATGGGATCAAATGATTGACGTCAACATAAAAGGAGTCCTTCATGGTGTAAGCGCTGTGCTTCCTTATATGCTTAAAAGGAACAGTGGTCACATAATTACGACATCATCAGTTGCCGGTCACGGTATTTTCCCTTCAGGGACTGTTTATTGTGCAACAAAATTCGCAGCAAGGGTGATTATGGAGGGGCTAAATAAAGAACTGACTAAAACAGATATCCGGACGACCACGATTTCGCCTGGTGTTGTAGACACAGAGCTAACAGATCTAATAATCGATGAAGAAGTTAGGCCAATTTTTGAGAACCCCGATCTTCCTTCCATAAAAAGTGAGGATATTGCCAACGCCGTATATTATGCACTGTCACAGCCTGCTTCCGTTGCAGTTAATGAAATCATTATCCGGCCGACTAATCAGGGGTAAATAAGTCATCCGGAACAAGCCGAGGGGACTAATCTAATTAATCATATAATTAAAATAAAATTTTGGTCTAAGTTTTTTGCTATCAGCTCTTAAACCATTTACTTGTAAAAAGAAGCAAAAGGGGCGTCCCTTTGCTTCAAGAAAATATCAGGTGTATAGGGGTATGAGATATGAAGATCAATAGAATTGATCATGTAAGTATAATTGTAAAATAATCTTACAGAGCTAAAGCGTTTTTTCTTGATTTAGGACTTGAAGTGCAAGCGGAATGGGAATTGGATGGAGAACTGTTGGACAGAATAGTTGGGCTTCATGATGTTAAAACGGCATGTGTAGGATTGGGGATGCCAGATGGAGAGGCATGGATAGAGCTAGTCAAATTTTATTCGCCATCCGATGAAAAAGATATTCAGCAACCTCTTGCAAATAAGCTGGGTATCCGACATATTTGCTTTGCTGTTGAAGATATTGAAGCTATTGTTGCAAAATTGAAAAAGAGGGGCACGGAAATCTTTGGTGAGATACAGCAATATGAAGAAAGTTATAAGTTATGCTACGTTCGGGGTCCAGAGGGAATTATTTTAGAGTTGGCGGAGAAAATCGGGTAAATCTTTAAATGACTAGATTCCCATCTTTAAATATTTTTTCTTAACTTATCGGGTGCGGTGACCCTGATAGGATTAAACGCCTTTTTTTGTAGAATTCTTTATAGCACAAACGAAGAAGAAACAATGAACATTTTTACAAACATATGAATTACCTCCAAGGTTAGAATAAGGATGTGGAGGAATAATTAAGAGTTAATTTTAATCGGGGGTATTATATGATTGACAAAATAACAGAAAGTGAATTTCAAGAGATTATCCACAGAAGAAGTAACGGCAATATAAGCTTTGCTCAATTCTTAGACGAATTGTCACAAAGAGGCATAAATGAATATGAAATAGATGTTGCTACTGGTCAAGCCAAGTATAAGGGAGTCACTTCTGAGTTTAAAACTGATTCCCAAATAAACCTGGTTATCTCAGATAAATTTAATAGAAATAAGGTACTCAATGCAATCGCTAACATTTCTCTCCCCTTTATAGATTTCTTAAAAGAGATTTCTGAGGCTGGAATTGTAACCTATCGTGTTTATATACCTGAGAAAAAGGTTGAATATATTGGTATCAAAGAAGAAGTAATTGAAGAAAAGCTTAAAGTTTAAAATAACTTCAAAACAGCTGTTAAGGCAACTTTTTATTTGTAAAAGAGAGTTTGTGGAGGAATCTACTTCAGCTAATAGGTGCGTTGATCCAGGCAGGATTGAGGCATCTTTTTGCTGTATTCCTTATTGAAAAAACGGAGCATTATAGTGATTATCAAATAATTAATTATAAATACGATGGTAGACCGATAAAACTAGCTTTCAATGCCTATTTAGGGTGAAAAAGGGCAGCCGCTGCTGAGCAAAAATTAACAAAGGACTTATAATTATCCTTATAGAATATATACTCGAAACGGGAAGGTACTTGACGCGACACTATATCGGGTTAATTTGTTCTTGTACCAGCTTTCGCTGTTCCAAACGACATCCGCAACCCTGTTTGAAATTAAACGACAAGGAGTGAAATTATGAAATTTCTGCTAACATCTGCTGGCATCAATAACGAAAGCATACACGACACGCTTGTTGACATGCTGGGAAAACCGATTGCCGACTCCAACGCCTTGTGCATCCCCACCGCGTTGTACGGACACCCCTGGGTAGGTCCAGGTGTCAATGCCTGGCAGTTCATCAGCGGGAGATCCGATAACATGGTCGGCCTGGGCTGGAAGTCCGTAGGCGTGCTGGAGCTCACAGCGTTGCCAAGCATCGACGATGACCGCTGGGTGCCGCTGGTCAGGGAGACGGACGTCCTGCTGGTGTCGGGCGGCGACGCCCTTTACCTGTGCCACTGGATGCGGCAATCCGGGCTGGCAGACCTCTTGCCGTCATTGGACGCAGTCTATGTGGGAATGAGTGCTGGGAGCATGGTGATGGCACCTAAAATCGGGGAATTCTTCGTTGGCTGGACCCCGACCAACGGTAGTGATGAAACGCTGGGTATGGTCGATTTTGCAATGTTTCCTCATCTGGAACATGAGATGCTGCCGCATAACACGATGGCTGCTGCAGAGAAATGGGCCGCCGGGATGCAGGGGCCGGCGTATGCGATTGACGATCAAACCGCCATCAAAGTAATTGACGGAGTGGTCGAAGTGGTCTCCGAAGGGGATTGGAAACTGTTTTCGTTATGATAATACTTGGCTGCTAAAATTGAAAATTGAAGGGCATTATTGAAATGGCTAAACTGATCAACGTTATTAACGTATCTTTGGCATGAGATTACAGCTAAAGCCTGGAGAGCTTCATACGTCATAATGTGGTATACATTTCCAATACTAACTACGCATAAGCAGAAGGCAGAACCATGAGACCCAGCACCAATAAAAGAACCGGCCGGGTACGAAAGATATTTTTCCAATCATTCACAATATCCGCCAAATACTAGCCATGAACCCATCTCTAAAAAATAAACAATAGACTTAGTATTTGGAGGAGGTAGGGGAATATACTAAGTTTGTTGTTGAGAATAAAAATGGTGTTGTGAAGACGCAGGATAATTTAGCAGCAGGGAAACAAAAAGGATGAGGGCGTTTTACTCAAATGAATTTATCTTCTAACGAGGAATTTTCCCTGAAAAGAAAAGCAAACTAAGAATTATGGGTGCAGACAATAATTTCGGTAACATGATTCTGGACATTATCTGTGACACCCATGAGGGCAAAAGAATATAACAAAGGTGGAGAAAAGATGACCAACAATAAAAATAAGCAAGAAAAACACAATAAAGCTCTGCCAAAAGCAGATATTGAATTTGCAGAAGAAAGAGGAAATGGGCTAGAGAAAGTCGCTTTAAAAGCTTTAAAAAAGCAAAATAAATAATAGTTGGAAGCACAGGGACGTTCCTTGTGCTTCCTCTTTTTTGTTAAGAAAAAAATCGTTGTTTGACATGTTTATTCATGCTTCGAACCAAATCTGGAAATCATAATAAGTGAATAAAATCTTAATGAAAAGGAGGAGAAGATGAGGTTGAAGAAGATAATCTTACTTTTCACTTTGATTTTTTCATTTATCCTATCGGGGAGCGCATTTGCGGCTAAAAAAGGTGACTATAGTATAAAGCTGCTTGAGTACGGAGGTATTGAAGACTATCCCAAATCTGGATTGGTTTATGGGACGCATAATCAAGGAACCACGTATCTGCCATTCTTTTATATTTTGATTCAGAATAAGGAACACAATATTCTTTTTGACATCGGTTATCGAAATGAGGCAAAAGATGGCCAGAAGGATTGGTCCAAATTATTTGGTGCAACGAATATCGAAGCTCCAGCCGAAGTATTGAAAAAAGTAAATTTAACTCCAAATGACATTGATATCATCATATTAAGCCATCTTCATTTTGACCATGCCGGGAATATTGACCAGTTTCCAAACGCCCAATTTTATGTTCAAAAAGAGGAGCTTGATGGCTGGGTGTCTTCCTTATCACTGCCTGACAAGGTTCGGGATTGGGTTTGGCTGGCGACCGATATGGACCATATTAAAGATCTAATGGAAGTGGCGGCAGAAAACAGGTTGACGCTGATCGAAGAGGACAATTTTGAAGTAGCAGAAGGAGTAAAGCTCCATCAAGCCAAGGGCCACACATTTGGCACGCAAGCCGTTACGGTTGAGACAAAGAAAGGAATGTATGCGCTTGCCCAGGATGTCGTGTACACATACGAAAATGCTATCGACAATAAACCTCTGGGACTTGGAATTGATAATGTGGAACAACTAATGTCCATTCATAAAATAAATAAACTGGTCGGAGGGAAAGTTGATTTCATTATCCCGGGACATGACATTGCCGTCTTTGACAAATACCAAACAGAGCAAGTTGGCAAGAACCGTATTGTTACGGTTGTAGAGTAATACAGCTGGAAGCACAGGGACGTTTCTTGTGCTTCCGCAATAAAACACTGTCTATAATTCTCCTACGGGTGTTTTAAATAACATAAAAAGAGCCTGCACCCAAGCAGGCTCGAATTTTTTATCAACGCTCACACGCAAAATTATCCTTATCCCTGTCCATCTTGGGTTGATAAGCTGGATGAGTCGATGGCACTCCATTTGGGTACACTTTCCTTAGTTCAGTACAGTTAGCAAAATCCTCTGGCTGGCTGCTGGTTGCAGGGGCTGTTGTCGTTGCAGCCGGCTTTGTGGTCGTAGTGTTTGATTTGCTCGTTGAAGTAGCAGGTGCTTTTGCGACGGCTTTTGGATCAAGGTCTCCTTTGGTCGTTCCGTTTGTTCCGAATGCCCAGAGGCCTGTACCTGATTCGCGTGCTTCTCTTGCGAACTTGACGAAGTACTCACTGTATTTTACATCGGGCGGGTAGGTGGATGGTTCTGCATATCCATTTAGGACCAAATCGGCATTGAACATTTTTGAACGGATTTCGGATTCGTTCGTGTCGTCTGTTGGGATGGCCAGCCAGATGATTCGCAACAGTCGTCCGTAACGGTCGGTTTCACTGACGTCTTTTTGGATCCAGATTTTTTGGCCATCTAGCTTGGAAATCGTATAGTTGCTTGCTTCTTTTCCGAACGTTTCTGTCTTTGTGGTCGATTCGGGAGTGTTGACACCAATGAAGCGAATTTTTTGGCCATCGGTTGTTTCAATCGTATCTCCATCTACGACACGGCCAACAGTGACTGCCATAAGACCTAATTTTGCAAGTGTTGCTTCTTCTTGAGCGTTTGCTTCTGCTTCAGCTTTTGCTTTAGCCTCTTCTTCTGCTTTTGCTAGTGCCTCAGCTTCTAATTTCGCTTTTTCTTCGGCTTCTTCTTTGGCTTTCTGTTCAGCTAATTCTTTTGCCTTCTTTTCTTCTTTTTCTTTTTTAATCTGCTCACTTTTAAGTTTTTCGGCATCTTTCTTTGCCAGCTGTTCCGATTTTGCATCGGCTTTGGTCTCTTCAGGAACAGGGTCTACGAAAATCAAAACCAATACAAAAGTGGTAATAGCTCCTGCTGTTAAAAACATCCACGGTTTTTCGAAATAACTTTTACCTTTTCCCTTAAGGTTATATAGCCACATGCCACCAAGATAAATGGCAACGCCAATCAGTCCAATTGGAGCAGCAAGTGAAGAAATCAACAACAATAAAAGAACAACAATCATGATTACTAAGTTTACAATCTTAATTTTTATTTCCCCCTTTAATCTATCTAACATGAATTATACCAATTAAATGGAAAGTGAGATATGGAAAATTGAGTTTTCTATTAAAAACTAAGTATTCAAAAATCGGATTCGTTTTAGAGTGTTTCGTAAAGAATCAGGATCCTATTTTTAGACATTCGTATTGCGATTGCTCAGACGGACGAGTAAACCGTTAAATACTAGTCTGCTATTTTTATGGTAAAATTAGGATGACTAGAAAAGAAGGGATGTAAAAAGCTTGATTTTAATAAATGGAAGTTTTTTTATTTTCATAGGGGTTCTTTGTTATGTAGTGCTGAGGGGTCTATTTATTGTTAAACGATACAAAAACCAGTTAAATGTCCATTGGTTAACTGAAATCATTTTATTCCTTTTTACTATCTATCTTTTCATGGTTATTTCTGTCACTTTATTTCCATTCCCAATAGGCTTCCATGATCAAAGCGGAGATTTTTTAATATCTATAAATATCGTGCCGCTCATCAGCGTGATCGCGAATATCAATCAAATAGGGACGGCTTATGATGGGGATGTCCTTTTTATGGTTTACCTGATTATCAGAAATGTAGGCGGCAATATTTTATTATTGATGCCTTTAGGTTTTTTGGCACCGATTTTATGGAAAAGGTTCAGGAGTGTTAAAGCTGCATCATTATTAGGCTTTTCTGTATCAGTAACCATAGAGCTCTTACAGCTCTTCCAGCGATTTGGAGGTGGCTGGGGACGAATCACTGACATTGACGATGTGATTTTTAATGTATTAGGTTCAGTAATTGGATACCTGGTTTATGTGGTTGTTATTAAAATTAGAGATAACCTGGGAATTAAAGGATTGAAAGATTATAGTAAAGATATAGAGTTATAGGAGAGAATGGCGTATGTATAACATCATGCTGATCGAAGATGATCAGCAATTGGCAGATTTGATAAAAGAAAATCTGGAACGGTATGGGTATTCAGTTCAGCTTCCAAACCATTTTTCAACGATAGTGGAAGAATTCACTCAGATCAAACCAGATCTTGTATTACTGGATATTAATCTGCCTTATTATGATGGCTATTATTTGTGCAGGAGTTTCCGTCAGAAATCCAATGTACCCATTTTGATGATTTCAGCACGCAGCCATGAGATGGATCAGATTATGGCGATTGAGATGGGGGCGGATGATTATCTTACTAAGCCTTTCACGTTTGAGATGCTGCAGTCCAAGGTGAAAGCGACAATCAGAAGGGTGTATGGTGAATATTCTGCGAAGGAAGAGAAGGCGAGCTGTGTGGGGCCGCTTTGTCTTGATGAAAAGAGCTTATCGCTTTCATTCAAGGGAACAAAAACGGAGCTTTCTAAGAAAGAATTTAAATTGCTGAAGAAATTGATGGAACAACCAGATTCATTTGTCTCGAGGGAAGAGCTGATTGAAGAAGTGTGGGACTCGCTCACGTTTGTTGATGATAATACGTTGACCGTGAATATGACCAGGATCAAACAAATACTATCAGGACTGGGGTTGAAGGATTTGATTAAAAGTAAAAGAGGAGTAGGGTATATGCTTCAAAATCCTGTTCAAAGGGGATAACGATGCTGCAAACACTTGCCCTCCGTTTTTTAAAAGATCGAATGCTCCTCATTGTCATTTACCTGATCAACCTGGGATGTATTCTTGGCTTTTTTCACCTAAGCGAACCAGCAAACACTGAAGTTTTCTACCCTCTTTCGATTGGGATCTTTTTATTGATGATCTATTTGATCATTGATTGGTTCCGCTTTTACCCGACGAACCGGACGATGGCTTTTCTTTTAAAAGATCAATATGCAGAATGGCAGCCGTCAACTGAAGAACAGAAAGTATTTCAGAAGTTACTGGATAAATTGGTTCATGCACAAACTCAACGATACAATGAGTTGAAAGAACAAAATAATGAACGCTTCTATTTTCTATCTCATTGGATGCATCATTTGAAAACCCCTGTATCCGTGATTGAGTTGATCATCAATAAAGAAGAAAAATCTATTGTGCTGGAAAAAATCCAGCAGGAGAACCAGCGGATGCATCGCTCTGTTGAACAGGGTTTAACCTCGATCAGGATGGACCGGTTTGAAAATGACCTGGAGCTTCAGACGGTTGACTTACTCTTGTCTTTACGAAAATTGATTAACGCGAGAAAAAAGGAATGGATCTATCAGTCCATTTTTCCTTCAATAGAATTCGAAGGAAATGACGCCTTCATCATTACGGATCCCAAATGGAATGACATGTTAATCGACCAAATCATTTCAAACGGTATCAAGTATTCAAGTTTGAAACAAGGCAGCCAAAAGCTGGTTTTTCGGTTTGAGAAAAAGGATGAACATATCTACTTAGCTATCATCGATGAAGGGGTAGGCATCCCTGATTATGATCTCGAACGAGTATTCCAGCCGTTTTTTACTGGTGAAAACGGCAGAAAACATCCTGACTCTACAGGGATTGGGCTGTATCTCAGCAAGAAAATTGCTGACCGTATTGGAGCGAAGTTAACCATTCATTCCAAACAAGGTGAAGGGACAACTGTGACAATCCGATGGCTCGCGAAAAAACAAACGTAAATACCTTACAAAATTGTAAGGTATTTTTTAGCATGCTCGATGGTTCCGTTCCGAGAATGGGGATAAGATGGTGTTAGCTAGTTGGGGGGAGGGAATGAAATGGTCATTTTAGAGGCCAAAAATATAGTGAAGGTATATGGAGGTGCCAGTGGCGAAGGTGCCATGACGGCTCTTGGCGGCATTAGTTTTTCAATCAAGCAGGGGGAGTTTGTGGCGATCATGGGGCCATCGGGAAGCGGGAAGACGACTTTGCTAAATGTACTGAGCGGGATTGATGAGCCGACTTCTGGGGAAACCACGATCTCCGGACAGGAATTAAATAGTATGACAGGGGACGAACTTGCACTATACCGTCGCAGACAATTAGGGTTTGTATTTCAAGATTTTAATCTGTTAGACAGTTTAACGGTAAAGGAAAATATTATTCTTCCGATGGTGCTCGAAAAGAGAACTGCAGCCGAGATGGAAGAGAAGGTTCGAAGAATTGCGAGTCTTTTCGATATTGAAGAAATCTTACAAAAATATCCCTATCATATCTCCGGGGGTCAGCAGCAGCGTGCCGCTGTCAGCCGTGCGTTAGTGAATGATCCTGCGATTATTTTCGCTGACGAACCAACTGGAAACCTGGACTCAAAATCTTCTGCTGTTATTATGGAGTGTTTTGAAAAGATCGTCGATGAGCTTTCGACAACGATCCTGCTTGTCACTCATGATGTATTCGCAGCAAGCTATTGCCACAAAGTCATTTTCATTAAAGACGGCCTGATTCATTCGAGCATTGTCAAAAAGGGGAGCAGAAAGGAGTTCCTGCATCAAATCATGGATAACCTTGCGATCCTGGGAGGAAGAACCTATGACCTTTAATCAGATCGTCTGGAAGATGGCAAAGGTTCAGTATAAGAAGTACACCTTTTATTATCTTTGCAACAGCTTTGCAGTCATGTTTTTCTTCATGTTCGCAACAGTGTATTTTAACGACAAAATCGAGCAGGCAAAAAAGCTGGATGGACTTCAAAATGCTTTATCCATCCCGGGTGTTGCACTGATTTTATTTACGGTTTTTTTCATCAGCTACGCCTACAATGTTTTTATGAAAAGGAGAAAAAGTGAATTTGGCCTGTTCATGACATTAGGGATGTCAAAACGGGATCTCAGTCAATTGCTTCTATTCGAAAATGGAATCATCGGCATTTCTTCGATATTAACTGGCCTCCTTGCTGGTACCATTTTTTCAAGACTGTTTTTCATGCTGTTGATGAGTCGTGTCGGTCTGCAGGAAGATGTTTCATTTCATTTTAACGGTAAAATGTTCAGCTACAGTATTGGTATGTATCTTGTTGTATTTAGCCTTGCGGTGGGAAAATCCCTTTTTCAGACGATCAGAAGCAGCCTGATTAGCAGCATCAATAGCAACAGATTTGCTGAAAGTATTAAAATGAGAAGTCCAATCCTCGGAGCTTTTGGAATTTTACTGATGGCGTGTTCGCTCCTGATTCTTTATTTTACCTATGAAAAATCAGCTGGGGGATACTTGCCTCTATGGACAATGGCTATGTTCATCGGCTTGTATATATCGTTGAATCAGTTTACCAGTTTCTTTATCCATTTGGCGAAAAAATTCCCCGGCTATTATTACCGCAGGCTGTTGTTTCTGTCGAGTCTGGATTACAAGCTTAAAAAGCTGACTTCCATCATCATGCTTGTGACCGTGATGACGATGATCACGATTTTTTACAGTACATTGCTTTTGACGTTCTACAAAGCTTCAGAACAGGATGCAATGAGGCAAAATCCATATGATGTGGCTTTCTTTCAAACAGATAGGAAGAACACCATTTCAGAAGAAGAATTGAACGCTGAATTGGACATCAAGAAGCATCAAAAGATACCCGTGTTTTATTACTACAAAAAATATGAGGATATAGAGGGTTATGAGTCCTACGCGTTTATGTCAGTGAATGATTTTAACAAGCTGACTTCAAAGCAAAAGACATTGAAAGACGATGAGTATCTGTTCTATGTAAATACCGATCCGGAATATAGCAAGCCAGATCCTTTAAATGAACTCTCGTTTACAGTCGGGAATGAAAAGGTAAGGTATTCACTTTCTGATTCTGTGGTTGAAAATCACATTAACTTGCTGCCCAATGCGTATGAATTCATCATCGTTAGCGACGTTGAGTTTCGTAAACTCAGGAGCGAACTGGATGGATTCCAATCAACCCTACATTTAATCAATGTCACGGATTGGAAAACCAGCGGGGAAGCCGTGGGCATCCTAAAAGCGAAACTGGAAAAGAGAAATGCCGCTGCCCCACCCGTTGAGAACCTTCTAACGCAAATCACGACTGAGCAAGAAATATTCCGTGTCCAGTCAAAAATAGAGGATTATCAACGTAACAGAAATGAAAATGGACTCATGTTCTTTGTCACCACTTTCTTAAGCATCATGTTCTTCTTCGGCACATTTGTGCTGCTTTACCTTAACCTTTTCTCAGAAATCGACCTAGAAAAAGCGAAGTACAAAAAGTTGTACAAAATCGGGATGACAACAAGGGAAGTCAGAAGGAATGTCGCGAAGGAATTGAGAACCTTCTTTTTTGTCCCGATCTCACTGGGAACAATTTTGGCGTTTCTTTATATCGTGATCCTATCAACTGATGTAGGTGGTATTCTAAAGAATCTTGATATCCTGAAGCACTTCATTTTGATTTCAGGAATTTACTTCATCATCCAAACAGCTTCATTCTATTATGCAAAAAAGAAGATGATCCACCAATTGCTTTAGGGGACGTACCTTGTGCTTCTATTTAGTTTAGAAAGCTTAAGCAGCAAAGTAGTCATTGGGATTTTAGGAGAAGGAGCAAAGGGTACGCCCTTGGGACGTATCTTCTTCTTTAATTTATGCAATACTCTATTTCATTTTAATAATCGAAAACAAAAGAAAGAATTTAATGAAAGAAGAACAGGTACTGATCAATGATAGTTTAATTATAATTTATTTTTATAAGCTACTATCTAGTGGAATTGATACAGCTGAAAGTTTGATTTATTATGATTTCAGAAAATTGCATCCCGCTTAAGAGATTTTTCGGATAGCGAGGGATTTAAAAATACCTTATAATAATAGTGAAGGAGGTGAATAGTGATGGATAAACAAATACTAGAAATTTTAATGGATTTACAAAAAGGGCTAACAGTTGTCAGTAATGATTTAACAGGAGTAAAAAATGATTTAGCAGGAGTACAAAAAGATCTTAAAGATGTAAAAATAGATATACATGAAATCAAAGAAACGGTCAATAGAATTGAGGTTTCTCAAACTGAGGATGTCATTGGAATCTTGAAAGTAAATAAAAAGAAAACCGATCTTGAAGTCGATTATTTGAACAGCAGATTGACTGAGATGGACAAGCGTATATATATTCTTGAAAAAAACATGCACAATTAAAATAATTACTCACTTTGGTTGGGAACTCTAGAATCTAATGTTTTTCTAGGAATGACCTGGACGATTCGTTTTGTACATCTCTAATCGTATAGGAAATCTTTCTACTTACTATAGCAACTCTATTTTTCCTTCTTTATGACCATTCTCAAGAGTTGCTAATATCATACAAACGAATCATCAGTATTGTATATAACAACATGCATTATAAAAGCCCTAATTAATATCCTCCTGTTAGAACCTAATTCGACTTCCCATAGTTGCTTTAAATGAAGTTAAACCTAATATCCTCTTTCTTTTTAAGTCCCATAAATAATTTTTTGCTGTTTAACCACTTTTGTTTCCTTTTCCTAAGTAGATTCCAAATTAATATTTCGGTTCTTTTTCAAATATGTAAATAAATAGCTTCCTCGTTTATCCTTTAGGGAATACGGGGACATATCTCGTGCTTCTAATTAGTTTAGAGCTACAATGCAGTTCAATGGCATCTTAAAAAAAGAGCAAAGGGTACGTCCCTTTGCTTCTAGAAAATTATTACAGTGATTGGAATTTTCGGATACAATAGTAATATAGGTTTTACCTAAGCAAGGAGGGAAGAATTCATTGATCCAGAGAATAGTGAACGCTCCGATTTTTCTTTTGGTGATAGCTGCTTTATTTTGGGGTGGCAATGCTGTAGCTGGTAAGTTTCTTGCTGGTTCGCTTCCGCCAGTGACAATTTCATTCATCCGCTTAACAATTGGGGTATTGATTATGTCTCCGGTGATCATTAGGATTTTCAAGCGGGATATGACCGTGTTTCGGGAGAATTTTAAGCTGTTATTATTCCTGGCTATAACAGGGGTGATTGGTTTTAACCTGTTGATTTATTGGGCGGTCCATTACACATCGGCAATCAATGCTACCTTGCTGAACAGTACGAGCCCTATGTTCATCTTCCTTTTATCTGCGCTTTTGCTTGGAGAGAAAATGGAGCTGAAATACTGGGTATCGATGGCGGTTTCCTTTATTGGTGTGCTATTCGTCATCACGCAGGGCTCATACGAAAGATTGATGGATTTGCATTTTAATATTGGAGATTTGATCATGGTTCTGGCTGTGATCTCATGGGCTTTATATTCTATTTTTATCAGAAAGATTTCTGGTAAAATGCCTTCGATGGCGATTTTTGGCTTCACATTGGCGATTGGTTTTGTGGTGATGATTCTTCCTGTTGCTATTGAGCTTTCGATTGTTCCGGTTGGAGCGCCTTCGATATCTGATTGGAGTGCACTTATTTACATAGGGATTTTTCCATCTATTTGCTCGTTTTTGTTATGGAATCGTGCGGTTGCTTTGATAGGTCCATCCAAGGCTTCGATTTCTTTGAACCTGATTCCAGTATTTGGTTCTATTGCAGCATTTCTTGTTCTCGATGAGGTGATTACCGTTCCACAAATTATTGGAGGATGTCTAGTTTTTATAGGAGTTTTTATTACTTCTTTTACAAAAAAGAAAGTGGTTCAATATGCTAATGAAGTATAATCATAGATAGTATACATAAGGGGGATATTGTCATGTACCAAGATGGTTTTGTTGAAGTAACTGGTGGGAGAGTCTACTACGAGATCTATAATCAAGATGCTGCTGGAACGCCTGTTATTATTTTACATGGAGGGCCTGGTACATCGACTTATTCGTTGAAGGGCTTAAAAGCGCTGGGTGAGGATCGTCCGGTCATTATGTATGATCAATTAGGCTGCGGGAAATCGGATAGGCCGACTGATTCTTCTCTTTGGAATATTGACCGGTTTGTTGAGGAGCTTGGTCAGGTGAGAGAGGCATTGAAGTTTGATGAGGTACATATTCTAGGTCATTCATGGGGAACGACGCTTGCGGCTGCTTACTGTCTGACGAAGCCGAGTGGAGTTAAGAGTGTTATTTTCTCTAGTCCTTGTTTGAGTGCTCCTTTATGGGAAGAGGATCAGAAGCGGAATATTGCGAAGCTGCCGGCTGATATGCAGGAAACAATCAGACGCTGTGAGGCGGAGGGTACGACGGATTCTGCCGAATTCAAGGAGGCTATTGCAGCATTTAGTAAGGAGTTTGTGTTCCGCGGGGAGCCTGACTTTGAATGGCTTAAGGTTGGTGCAGGGATGAGGAATCCAGAGGTGTACCAAACGATGTGGGGTCCTTCTGAATTTACGGTGCTTGGGAATTTGAAAACATTCGATTGTACCTCCGAGCTAAAAGAAATTTACTGTCCAACGCTTTATACATGCGGCCGATATGATGAGGCTACTCCTGAGACAACGGAGTATTATAGCAGCGTGACGCCAAATTCTGAGTTCCATGTGTTTGAGGAAAGTGCGCATATGCCTTATATGGAAGAGCCTGAAGAGTATCTGCAGGTTATTGGTGATTTTCTTAAAAAGGTTGATGAGAAGAGTTAGATAGAATTAAGGAAAAGTATTTTGAGACAAGATCGGTTTATGAAGCTGGAACAAAATTACTCCTCCTGAATTATGTGACCGTTTAAGAAGGTAATGCAGTTGTTTGCATTGCCTTTATTTTTTTACTTAAAAAATGACTGAGCATTCAAAGTTGAAACAGAAAATAAAATCTGGTACGATTAAATCGTACACGATATAAATAAAAGTTTTCAATTTAAAAGAGGAGGACATAATGATGACAACGGTATACGATTTTACTGTTAAAAAAACGAATGGTGGGGCTAAAGCGATCAGGGATTTCGAAGGAAAGCCAATGTTGATTGTTAATACGGCGAGTAAGTGTGGATTGACGGGTCAGTTTAAAGGTCTGCAGGAATTGTATGATAAATATCAAAACGATGGGTTTGAAATCCTCGGGTTTCCATGCAGTCAGTTTAACAACCAGGAGTTTGATGATATTAATGAGACAACAGAGTTTTGCCAGTTGAATTACGGTGTGTCTTTCCCAATGTTTGCGAAGATTGATGTGAATGGTGAAAACGAAGAACCTTTATTTACTTTTTTGAAAGATCAAAAAAGCGGTCTCCTTTCCAAGGATATTAAGTGGAATTTCACGAAGTTCCTTGTTGATCAAAATGGTGAAGTGGTAAAACGCTATGCCCCAACGACAGAACCGGGTAAAATTGAGAAGGATATGGAGAAACTATTACAAGCTTAATGAAGGATGAGTCATTTGAAAGATTTTTTAACCCTGGAAAATCAACTGTGTTTTGCTGTCTATGAAGCAGGCAGCCAATTTAAAAAATTGTACTCTAAATCGCTCGATTCATTTGGTCTGACCTATCCCCAGTATTTAGTATTATTGGCACTGTGGGAGAAAAATGACCTTACCGCAAAAGAGCTTGGCGAAAAATTGAACTTAGGCACAGGTACATTAACACCCATGATTAAAAGAATGGAAGCGAATGGCTGGGTGAAAAAGGAAAGGTCTGCAATAGATGAAAGAAAAGTGAGTATATCTCTTCAACCCAAAGCCCTCGAAGAGAAACAGGCAATCGTGCAAAAAATTGCGACGGAATTAAAAACATGCAATATTGAGTATGAAGAATATGAGCAATTGATGAATCAGTTAAGAGTCCTGCGAAATAAATTGAATAAACATAATCATAACCTTTAAATAGTGGGTAAATGAACCGGAATCAACATTAGCTTGGTATCGGTTTTTCTTATTTTAAGAGGTAACACGAAGCTCAAGGCTGTGACTTTTCACATACTGGTTATCGACTCTTTTATGCTATTTTAATAGTGTAAATTCATACATAACTTAAAAAGACATAAAGGAGTTTTGGATCATGAGCTGTGGCTGTTCTCGTTTGGAAGATGGTAAAGAGATTGTTGATCATGTGAAAAGTAAAGGAAAGAAGGATATTGCTCCAAAGATTGCTCATAACATCGTTTGTGAGTGTGGTGAGATGTTCATTTTGGAAACGGTCGTAATGGATTGTCCTGAATGTGGCATGACCTATGGAGTGACGCCTTGCAGTTCGGGTGATATCAATAAAGTGAAGGCTGCTGGAATTCGATATGTTTAATGACAAACCTCTCGATGTTGGGAGGTTTTTTCTTTTTGTCTGCCAGTTTCTTCTACCGTCATCTTTTCTACTTATCTTATGATAAAATTTAGAGAGACTATTATCGGGGGATTTAGGATGAACACAAATACATATTTCTATCAATTTTTAGAGCCAATTTCCAAGGAGCTTGCGCTGCTGGCGAAGGAATTGGAGAATAGTATCTTTACAAGCCCGAGGACGATGCTTATGCACTCGAGGGTTTTTGTGGAAAATATTTTGCAGCAGGTAAGTAAAGCAGAGGAACTGGTTGAGGATCCTCGTACGAATTTGAAGGAACGGCTTGATATGCTGAATGATAATGGCTATCTGATACCAGACAATCGCGATGCGCTACACTTGGTGAGGAGACTGGGGAACCAGGCGGCACATGACTCGCGGATGTTCAGGTATTCAGAGGCTCTTTTATCATGGGAGGCCCTATACAGTATCGTTCGATGGTATGTTGAGGTGTACGGTCCTGTCGATGTCATCGTTCCTGATTACCAGGATCCATCGCCACAGGTGGAAAGGGTGTTTGATATGTCGGAACTTGAAGTAAGGCTGAAAGGGCTTGAGGAGCTGCTGAAGAATTCAGGTCAGAAACCTGCTGTGGAAACAGCTAAGCAAGAGGTGGCTGCTGCTGTGGCAGCTCCTACCGTCGAGGTACAGGAAACTCCAGGCTTCACGCCAATTCGTACGATTTCTTATAAAGGCCGTAAGCTGGATGTTCCATATTTTCTGCGCGATGCTTTTCTTTTACCTCAGCGCTTTGATAAATCAGAGACATTCCTAATTCGACTTGGTGCCGAGCAGGAAGCGAGAATCATTAGCGAGCTGCCGAATAATCTTGAAGGTCTGTATAAAAATGTGAAGCGTTATAGTGAAAAGAATGATGAGCAGCTGTTCGAGGAGCTGCATACTTTTATCGAAGAGGAAAAAGCACGAAGAAATCTTACCTTAAAACGGCCTGGGGAATTGTTCTTTTTTTACAAAGCGAATCATCTAGTAGTCACGGAGGAACTGGCGAAAGTTCCACTGACTGCTGATGAATTCACAGGCGTTCCAAGTCTGCTGAGGCAGCTGAATGAGGACCAGATTGAAACTGTCGGGCAGCTGCCTAAGGAGCTTGTGATTCTGGCTAAGTATGAGAATGTTGGGGTAGGGACAGTGGAAAAGCTGTTCGACCAGCTTAAGGCTAAGCTGAATGAAAAAGCAACTGCGAGTGACGAGGACCATTCTAACGAAAGTCGGAAGAGCTATAAAAAGTGGGAATCTTTATATGTGAATGTCAAGCAGGGGAATGGCAATGCGGTGATTGGCGGTAAAAGTGTACCTGCTATTTGGAAGGAAGCACTTAGATGGATGGAGGACCGAAAACTGCCTCTTCATGCGCTAGTGAAAGAGGGAATTGTTCTTGGTTCGACTGACATTGGGAAACGATATGCGATTGCATTGCAGGCGATCCATCCTGACAACAGACCGTTTACGCAGCTGCATACTTATCAGTCCCAAATTACAGGAGACATCTATTATTTGGAGACTAAAATCAACCCTAAATCAGGGCTTGAGACACTTGGGAAGATATTGACCCGTTTGGGAGTAGAAGTGGATATTCCGCTTTTGCAGGGTGAATAAAGGAAAGAAGCATGGGGACGTACCTTATGCTTCTGTTTATTAAGGGGATTCTTCACCGGTATTCAATATTTTGTACTGAGCACAAGCTATCAAAAGGAGCAAAGGGTACGTC
This sequence comes from Bacillus sp. JJ1609, assembly GCF_036967045.1. NCBI lineage: Bacteria > Bacillati > Bacillota > Bacilli > Caryophanales > Bacillaceae > Bacillus > Bacillus sp. JJ1609. Next base: position 116,048 of record NZ_JBALSS010000014.1, read on the forward strand.
CCTTTGCTCCTAATCACCCAATTCGCACCGTTTAACATCTAATGACCAAAGTCCTGAATTCAAGACAACTCCTGATTCCATTATGCTTACGCTTTTTTGGAAAATAGGACCATCTAAAATAAATGTATGATATTCACCTAATTCTCCCATTGGGCAAACATTGTGCTGTTGGATTTCTTTAGAGAAGCTCCGGTCAAGTAACTTGCCAGCCCATGATTTGTCAAAGAGTTTTTCTGAGGCACGGCAAACCACGGCGGAAAAACCTAGTGAAATAAATTCCTCCAGAAGGTCTGCAGATTCCTCCTGCGTTATCCAAACTGGAAATAGCGGCTCCATGCCAGCTTTGTACGCCACTTCTTCATTCCATTTTCGATCCTCTTCGGCATATAGACTGCCGAACACAATCTCTTCAATACCTTGATGCTCTTTTAATTGAGTTAATGCCTTTATTAAAGACGATTCATAATCACCCGCGGAATCCACTAGAACTAAAGGTAACCCCAATGCTTCAGCTTGTAATTTCAAGATTTCTAACCTTATTCCATGCGCATGATTCCTGGCATCTTTTGCAGAAACCATCGACACTAGACAAGCGACATTCTTGTTTTCTTGCAACATTCGATATAAAGCAAGGCAGCAATCTTTTCCGCCGCTCCAGCTTACCGCAACTTTTTTCTCAATCATTGTTATTCACTACCTTCCGAATACCGATCAATCTGGTTTCTTGTTGCTAGCATCCCGATCATTTCCTCTATTGAAATTTCCGTTCACTTTTGGCCATCACTAATGTAAAAATAACATTCTCTTTCACTATGTTAGTTGCTTTTCGAATGTTCGTAAATACTCGTAACGGTTTAAGGTGAAGGGCAGGTGGGTACCTGTCCATTTAGTTATGGAAGCATGGGGACGTACCTTATGCTTCTGTTTATTAACGGGATTTCCCGTAATTCAATATTTTGTACTGAGCACCAGTTATCAAAAGGAGCAAAGGGTACGTCCCTTTGCTTCTGTGAAAATACTACATGAAATTTCAGCACACAGAGAGCAACTGTAGCGGAAATCAACAGGCTACTCTTCTACAGAGTTACAAAACCCCATATCAAATAGCTCCCCAAAATAGACCTCCTGAAACTTCTTGTTCAGGATTCCGGTGTAATAGGCGATTGGATTTTTTACTGGCGTTTTTAGTTTTAGCTTACGAACTAGCTGTTTGAACGAGTCAAGCGATACGGACAATATAGTTTTTTCTTCACTCTCGAGATTGTTGCGGTAGGCGGAAATAGTTGTCATTCTCCAGAATTCCTCAATGGCTTTTGCTTTAGGGAAGAAGTATTTTACCAATTCTACAAATGGTTTTGGGATTCTGTCACTTACAAATAGATGGTCTTCTTGTGCTTTTTTAGCCGCAGGAGCTTCTATGGTTTTTTCAGGTCTTGTTGTTTTTTCTAATGATTGAGCTATTGGGTCAGTAGGAGCTGTTTGTTCACGTTTATTAATCTTTTTAATGTTAGTTTTTAAAAGACTGATAGTTTTATTATGGTGGTCCAGAATTTCGCTTTTAGGTGGTTCATTATTATTATTGAACTGATTGAACACATAAAGATTGCTTGATTGAGAGCCGTTTTTCCGTTCGGTTTCATATACAGTGAAAATGCCAAGTTTCTTTGCTTTAATGATCATTCTTTTAAAAGTAGAGCGGGAAATTCCTAAGTCCTTATATTCCGCATGGATCGCCTTCAATACCGTGCCAATCTTCGCATTGCATACTCCTGGAACCTTAGCGGCAAAACGAGCGAGACGTTTCAAACCAACTAATTCACCCTTCGTGAATTCCTTCTTGTATTCTACCATCCACATTTCCAAATGGTTGTTGAACTCTCCTAAAGTAGCAAACTGTGAATACTGTTCAAATCCTTCAATGACACCTGATTTAATCGTCATTTTAATGCACCACCCTTTCACAGTCTATATAAGGAAAAGGAGGGATAATGGACATGGTAAGGGCAGTAGAATTTTGTCTAATTTGTGAATGTTTAAGTATAGCGATGTTTGGGAGTTTTCAATAGCAGCCTTGATAGTTGGTGTTAGACAAAGATATCTATTGGAATGGGATGATATTTTCAGTATAATTTTGCTATTTCGTCTATTATGTGAAAGTATTCACGTGAAGTATTTCACATGATATAATGAAAGCGTAATCAATCCATTAACCCTATTGGGAGGAATCATGATGTTATCCGATTTAATTTTTGAATTTAAAAACTGGTGGATGGGCGCTTCATATCATAGTATGGAAATGGATGAATTTGAACGGATTGAATCAAAACATACCAGAGTTCATCATGACGAAGATTTTTATGAGGAAATTCGAGTGCACTAACATACATTTTATTGAAGCCTTTATGGATAAGGCTTCTTTTTTATTGAAAAGGGTTATTGGATCATCTTGTTGAATCACTATATTAGACCACTGTTATAAAGTGTGAAAAAGCTGGAGGAGCAGCATGCAAACTTTTATATACCTGGTGAGACATGGTGATTCACCGAAAACTGGCGAAAATGAAAGAACGAGAGGATTAACTGAAAAAGGACAGCGAGATGCTAAGCAAATAACTGAGCTGTTAATAGAAGAAGAGATCGAGATTTTTGCTTCAAGCCCATACAGCAGAGCGATCCTTACGATTCAGGAGTTAGCTGAGCTTTCTGGAAAAAAAGTGTTGCCTTTTGAAGACCTTAAAGAGAGAGTTTTTTCAGGAGGAGACAAACGACTTTCCGATGAAGAATTATTTCCGTTGTTAGAGAGATCCTTTGCAGATCCAGACTATGCGGTGCCAGGAGGGGAGTCTAATAAAGATTGCCAGGAACGAGCTATAAGGGTTCTATATGATATATTAGTTCGCTGCCAAGGGCGGAAAGTGGCAATAGGCACTCATGGAGCCGTTATGACCCTGATGATGGCTTATTTTGATAGCCGTTTCAATTTAGATTTTTTACATCAACTTTCAAAACCGGATGTATATAGAATGACACTTGAAGGAGAAAAATTGGTGGAGTTCAATAGAATGTGGGTAAGATGATTAAGGTGTTTTGACTCCCGAATCAAATCTCGTGTAAATTCTTAGGTTAACACCTATACTATAGTAGAAATACCGTATAGGAGGGACTAACATGTTGCAAATAGAAATGTGGACGGACTACGCTTGACCATTCTGCTATATTGGCAAAAAGCGTCTGGAGGACGCTATTCAGCAGATTGACCATCCAATCGAAGTTACTTACCGATGCTTTGAATTGGATCCAACAATGGGTAAAGATATAAAAGAAGACATGCCGGAATTATTATCGAAAAAATATGGAATGAGTATCGCACAGGCAAAAGGCAACCTTCAAAACATGGAACAAATGGCGAAGGAAGCCGGGTTGGAATATCATCTGGATACTGTTATTTTAACCAACACCTTTGATGCTCACCGTTTAACGATGTTTGCTAAAAAGCATGGATTGATGCACGAGATGACCGAATGCATCTTACGTGCTTATTTTACCGATTCAAAACATATCGGTGATCATGAAACCTTAACGGAATTAGCTGTGGAGGTTGGATTAGACCGGGAAGCTGTCGCGAAAATGCTCGCTAGCGATGAGATGGCAGATGCTGTCCGTGCCGATGAGCAAACCGCAAAGCAATATCGCATCACCGGTGTCCCATTCTTCCTCATCAATAAAAAATACGCCCTCACTGGTGCACAGCCGACCGAGGCATTTGTCCAGACACTGACAAAGGTCATTGCGGAGGATCAAATCACGGTTTTAAACAGCCAGGACGGCGATCTGTGTGACGAGGATGGGTGTGAAATACCTAAGAAGTAGCGAAGCATGGGGACGTACCTCATGCTTCTGTTTTTTCAAGTGATTCTTTCACCGCAGAAGCATGGGGACTTATTCATGCTTCCTTTTTTAAATAGAATCATTAAGTGGAATTCTAGCCCTCGGCGCTTACATCATCTACTATTTACAAGAAGCAAAGTGACTGTCCCTTTGCTTCTTACTTGATTGTGATTAGAGTTCCGTCAAACTTAGTGAATGAGAAGCCACTGAATTTCTCATTGTAGGTCGCTCTGTAGTCCCTAAGAATACTTATTGCAACAGCTTCACCAAGATTCATCCCCTCGATTCCATCTGAACGCCAATGGACTCCGGCTGCGTCGCGGCCAAGTGAGATATTGGCGGCAAGTTTATTCAATTCCCCTCCAATAGTCAATGCTTCTCCCGAATAAGGAATCAATGAGAGGCCATCCGAATTCGCGGTGACTGGATTTGGAATCTCAAAAGATTCATTAAAGAATGCCTTGAGAACAGTTGCACCAGCCCCAGCGATGGCTGCGTGGCCAGCTGGGAAAGCAGGATGGGTTGGGCAGCCTTCCGGATAGGCCATAGGAAGCAAATAGCTGCCAAACTGGCTGAACACTTTTGAAATCACCTTTGAATCGAGGAGTTCTGAGTTTATCGGATAGTTTGCGGCACCCGTCATATGGTTGTGGACGCGTCCTCCGAATTCCTCGGGGCGGAGTCTGCGGTGGACAAGGAATTTTTGGAACCAGGCGGCCTCAAGTGCTGTTCGTCCCACTTTAGTGACTAAATCTAGAATATGTGGGCCGCCGAAGGTAATAAAACCACCCTGGGTTTCTGATTTAAGGTAGGGGTTTGATTCACTTAATGCTTCCTTGCTGTAACTTAGCAGAATTAAACAAGCAGATAGCATTCCCTGGAAGGAGAAGTCCTGATGAACATATGCACCAAGATCTCTTCCATTGCGGATGTAGCGAGGTGTGACATCGAATAATGGTTCGGCTGGAGTTGAACCATTCTGGATATCCAACCATTTATCATATGATGTCAAATGATCAGATCCCGACACTGTTGTACGATACCGTTGAGCGATTTTTGTCGCACCATAGGGGATGTCCTTTAATAGGAATTGGGAAATATAGGGGCCTGTTAGGTCGCCAGGTGTATCGCCGCGGAAAAGGGTATCAGTTGTAACTTTGCCGTCGTTTTTCGGCCCGCGAAAATCAGAGAATGACGATAACTCAGAAGCTGCCTCCATGATCAGTTGATTGGTTCCGTACTCAAGAAAAGGAATATCGCGGGTCAGCGCCTGCCAATATAGTTCAGCCATTTCACCAGCCTCCCAAGCACTGTTGAAAGATGGTGGTACAGCGATAGCCAAGTTGTGGCAATCAGTTCCAGCTAGCCCGAATGAATATGCGGCTTGAGGATTTGCAAGCTTGACGCCACCGCCGAGAGTAATGGATTCAAAATGATGTTTCTTACCGGATTTCAGGGCTTTAATCAATTGGTTATAGGCCTGGAGGTCCACCTCGCCAAGGGGATTATGCGGCAAGCACTTAGAAAAGCTGGCAAGTTTAGTTGGATACATATGTTCGTCACCATTACATGGATGTTCAGAGAGGGGAAGTTTCATCTGGTAAGATGCTGCCTTAAGACGAACACCAACTGCTTTCTCTCTGCGTTTTTCTGAATTCAAAGGACTGATTAAACACTTTTTAATTTTTTTAGACTTTCTTTTCCCCATCTTATCACCTTTTTTATTTTATTATAATAATTGATAAAATCCTAACTTATCCATATCAATATCTTTTTAGAAAATATATACTATACCTCCCTAATTGCTTGCTGAAATCGGTTCATTATATTCATTATTGTTTTATCGGTATAGGTTTCTCACCAATATGAATTGCCCAATTTTCCTCTAGAAGCATGGGGACGTATCTTATGCTTCTGTTTATTCAGACGATCTGTCAATGGATTTCAATATTTTTGTTCTGAACACCAGTCATTAAAAAGAAGCAAAGGGAACGTCCCTTTGCTTCTACCATCTATAAACTCCATCGCATGTATTAGCTTGTGGTTCATAATAACAATGTTGTTTAAATTGTCCTGCAAATGGTTGATTGTACCATGTTGGGGGACATGGAGCATACGGATTAAAATACCAAAGGGCATACTTGGAAGGATGTTCTCTCCAATAGTCTAAGATTTGTTTTGCTAATCTTTTTTCTACACTTCTTGCTCTGTTGTAAAAAACATTCCCCTTTTGTACTGCTTCAAAAGAATAATTTCCTCCTTGAATTTGAAAAATCACTTGTGGTATTGTCCTTATATCTTTAAAATCCAAACAATTGGCTTTTAGTCGGTTTACTACTACATTGCCGACCATTAGCATCCCCAGCCGACCTTCGCCTTCAGCTTCTGCCCTCATCATCCTTGCCACTAAAGCAACGTCACTATCGACATATTTCACTCTTGGCACTTTTCATCACCTCTAAAAGAATTGTATTAAACAAAGCTTGTAAAAATGTTCATGGGATTGGAACAGGGATAAAGAAGCATGGGGATGTACCTGGTTGAGACGGAAAAGAAAAAAGACTGAAGGCCGGACAAATCTGGTCAGGCCTTTTTTCCGTGCATAAAAGAGTTATACCATTCATCCCAATCAAATCCGAGCGAGTAGGAAACGGACTTAGACTCAAGCTTTGAACAATCATGAATGCAGCTGCCGCCAACAATGAATTTAAGAGCTGGATTCATTTCGAGACATGACTGTATCCAGCTTTCCATCGTTTTAACAGGGGCAGGGTTTGTCATGGAAATCGCAACCACGGAAATATTCTTCATTTTGATTAAATCAGCTAATCCTTCAAGAGGAGTATTCGGTCCCAAATAGATGACTTCGTTTCCTTTTTTCTTTAAAAATAAGCTAAAAATCATCAACCCGATTTGGTGATGCTCGCCTTCGGGACAGAAGGCCATTACTTTCGGGAGCGCCGGGTTCACGGGGAGAATCCTCAAGAACTGCGTGCAGCGGTTAATGATGAATTGGGAAGAGAAGTGCTCCTGGGCCACGCTGATGGAGCCATTCTCCCATTCATCCCCAACCTTATACAAAACCTTTACTAATATGTGGTGAAACACCTCTTCGTAATCATACAAGGAAAAAGCGAGGTCAGCGATCTGGTTCGCTTCATGGGTATCAAGGCTAATTAGCTTAATGTAAAGCTTTTGCGTTAACTCTTCGTATTTATTACTATCAGAGGGAGGTGTTGCAGGAGCTGGAGCACCTTCCTGTAAAAGCCGGACTGCGTCACTGATTTTCATATTCTTTTCGTGGACTTTTGTCTTGATCCACTTAAGGGTCTCTACATCTTTCTCGCTATATAAACGGTGTCCGCCCTCGGTTCTGGTAGGGGTTACGACGTTGTATCGATTTTCCCAAGCCCTGATTGTAACCGCAGGAATATCCAATAGTTCGGAAACTTGCTTGATGCTATACAATATTATCACCTCCACTCTTCATTATAGATAACTTATACAAAAATTACACAAGGAAAAACCTTTTAAATAGGTATTTTAATAAAATTATAAAAATAGTTTGCTAATTATGTATAGGTTTTGTATAATAAAAATCGAAAGGTTATACAAAAATTATACAATGGGTGGTGTCATAATGAAAACATTAAATCTGGTATCATTAGTATTACTTATTGTCGGCGGTTTAAATTGGCTTTTGGTTGGCTTGTTTGAATGGGATCTAGTCGGTGGACTCTTCGGAGGCATGGATAGCCCGATCGCAAAAGTGGTCTATATCCTTGTAGGTCTTGCAGCAATCTACAGCCTTACACTCATATCGAAGGTAAATAAATAAACTAGAAAAGGGCTTCCAGATTTTAATTAATGTGTTCTGTTTTTGAGTACAAAATCTAAATTAGCACACCAATTCGCAGTCCAATTCTTAGCTGTAATGGACTGCTTCTTTTTATTGATATAGGATCTTTTAGCAAAATAAAGAAAAATTAGGATGCCAATTCTCCTTCTTTTTTGGAAGGATGACAGAAGGTATTGTCAATGTGCGAAATGGTTTTTTAAGACAGTTCCTAAATCCATTTCTAATTTTCAAGTTTCAAAGGAGGTTTATTGGATGTTCCTGTCAAAATGAAAAAAGAACGTTATTCAACTAAGGGGGCAGTTTAATAAGCGCAATTTGGTTCCTAAGTGAATGTATTTGAGCTTTTGCATCAAGTTAAAACATTGTATGATAAAGAAAATAAGCGCAAATGGTTACTAAGAAAAGAGTATATTTATGGGGATGTTTATAAAGGGAGGAGAAGCAAAACGATGGATTTGGAATTGGTTATGCAGGAACTAGAAGCGCTCGGTAAGGAACGAATTAAAAAGACTTACATAAGCAATGGGGCAAAAGAGCCGCTATTTGGGGTGGCTACAGGGGCAATGAAACCGATCGCAAAGAAAATAAAGAAAAATCAGCCTCTAGCAGAGCAGCTTTACGCCACCGGGAATTACGATGCTATGTATTTTGCCGGAATCATTGCGGACCCAATATCAATGACTGAGGCCGATTTTGAGCGTTGGATTGATGCTGCGTATTTTTATATGCTCTCCGATTATGTGGTTGCAGTAACTTTGTCAGAAACCGATATTGCGCAAGTTGTTGCTGATAAATGGATCGGTAGTGGTGAGGAACTAAGAATGTCTGCAGGCTGGAGTTGTTACTGCTGGCTATTAGGTAATCGCAAAGATAGTGAATTTAGCGTAAGCAAAATTGCCAGTATGCTTGAACAGGTGGAAAATACGATTCACGATTCTCCAGATCGAACTAAATCGGCTATGAATAATTTTATATATACAGTCGGGATTTCATTTAAACCGCTCCATGATAAGGCGGTTGAAACTGCAAAGGCAGTAGGCCCAGTAGAAATTAAAAGAGACAAGAAAAAAAGCAGTATCCTGCTTGCATCGGAAAATATTCAAAAGGAAATAGAAAGAGGGAGGCTTGGTTTTAAGCGGAAATATGTAAGGTGTTAACATATTTTTTGTAGTAATTACACATACCCGTGCGATTCTTCAATACGAGGAATCGTTTTTTTTATTCTATTAAAGGGGGAGTTTAAATAAAGAATAAAAAAAGTCTATTTCCGTCACCTTTGTTGCCGTTGAAAAAACACAAGGAAAGATTTACATTTAATGGTATAATATTATCATAGGATTTTTCAGCAAACGGGTAGGATTACCGAACTGGCAGAAAGATAGAGAACGAATTGGTGGAGGTGTGAGCGTGACCAAGTTTATAGATGATTTGGCTGGTGGAATCTATGATTTCATTAAATTTATCCTCACCAGCATCAGTTATATTGTAGGTGGCATGTTAATAGTTGGCACTCTCATGTATTTAATAACTTATTTTATTATGAAATTAAATTAAACCTAATCCTTCTCAAATGGGTGCGTTGATCTAAGTTAGATTAACGCACTTTTTTGTTGGAGATCTTAATGTGCTAAAGGGCAGCTGAAAAAGGAATTTACATTTTCTTTCGGAATATCATTTTATTAAATATTCTTAGGGGGAGTGTAAATAGGTTTCTAATCTTATTATACAAAAAAAGATAGGTTAGTTCTTTTTTGATTCCGTTCATCTTAACAAGAATTCACACAAAGGGTGCGTTGATCTATGAAGGATTAACCGCCTTTTTTGTTGAACATGTTATTGAACGAACGGGGAAGGTTAGTCTAACAAAATATGAGTAACTTTGTGTAGTTTTATATGTCTTTATCTATAAGGGGGAGGGTTTATGAAGAAATTTCTTTTAATATTAGCAGTTCTTTTTGGACTTATCATATCGGGATGTACAACAGAGGAGATGTCAGATGTAAAACCTCCAGATGTCTATATAAAAATTGGTAAAGAAAGATATGAAACAAAACTAGGCACTTATTGTTGGAAAGGTACTTGTGCTGATACAAAAGCAGGACCCGTTGAGCTTTTAAAAGGAAAAGTGCCTATTAGAATAAATCCAGGTGAAAAAGTCACGATTATTATGGACCATGAACCTAAACCAAACAAAATCCAAGTTAAACAAATTAATAATGATAAGGAAGATGAAATAATTGTTAATGAAAATCGTTTTACAGCCCCTACACAAGAAGGCATTTATTATTATTCATATAGTGTCGGATGGATGGACGAAGAGGAAGAGCATTTATCTCATGGCGATGCTTTTTATGCTTTTGTCTTAGAAGTAAAGTAATATTTACTTATTCTACTAACGGTGCAGTAGAAGAAGGAATAAATTTATAAAAGATGGAATAAGTTTATGAATAATAGTGAACGAAGAAAGTTTGAATAACTTCGAGATGGGAAATACACTAATTTGTTAGCTGGTTGGCTACAAACAATTCGTTTGGAGGATAGGTATGAAAATTACTCGAACTATGGATTATGAGTTAATTGCCCATTTAAATAAACCCATACTTGAGTTACATGCATCTTTATATCCAAAATATTTTACAGAGTACAACTTCGAGGCTACCCGAGATTCGTTTAAACAATGGGTTGCAAATGAGAATTTTATTTTCTTACTTATAAAGGACAACCATGTACCACTGGGTTATGCATGGGTAGAAATCAAAAATTACTCTCAAACAGCCTTCAAGAAACCATACAAATCAGTATTTGTTCATCAGATAAGTATAATAGAGGATCAAACAAGTCGGGGATATGGTTCCCATTTAATGAACCACATCTATGACATAGCAAAAAGCGAAGGTATAGACATAGTAGAATTGGATTATTGGGTTAACAATGAGCGAGCAAAAAAGTTTTATAAAAAACAAGGATTCATCATTAAAAGAGCAACGGTGTATAAGAGAATCTGAATATTTCTTCTTATGCTAAAGGATAGTATTCCTTCAAGTTCGAGCTGCCATATTTGGCAGCTTTTCTTATTTACGCAAATATACAAAAGCAGTGATCTAAATAAATCGAAAGGAAAACCTTCTTCCTTTATAGAAATTAAATTAGGAAGCTATGTAAGGAGGGTAAGATAGATGCAATTATTATTGATCCGTCACGGAGAATCAGAAGATGACTTTTTAGAGGAGGTTTACAAAGGCTCTACTGATTTGTCGCTAACACCGAATGGGCTTATACAAGTAGAGAAAATGTCACAACGAGTATTAAAAGATTATCCACCCGATTTTGTATGGAGTAGTACATTAAAAAGAGCTCGTGAAACTGCCGAGGTATTATCTAACACTATCGGTTGTTCAGTTAAATACATAGATAAATTAAGAGAACAACAGGAAACAGAAAGTAATCAAGAATTTAGGGTGCGGGGGGAAACAGTTCTTTCATTTATTAAGGAAAACAGTAGTGCATATACTAGAATTGCAGTTATTACTCACGGTGGAATGATAACTAAAATGATTGAGAGCTTTCTTCAATTACCTACTGAAAATAATAAGTGGTTTCACACGAATAATACAGGTATTCATTTCTTGGATTATTACAAAGGTTTACAAATTATAAAATTTGCGAATAGTACATCGCACTTAGAGTAATCTTGTCCTTTTTCTCCGCACAAAAAAAAGCCCCACCATAAGGAAGGGGATTATAGGTTTATCTTTTGATCATAGGGTTCTTTCAGTCGCTTTATATCCTCTTTTGGCGGTAAACCAAACAGGCGGGAATATTCCCGGCTGAATTGAGATGGACTTTCATATCCAACTCGGAATGCAGCTTCGGTGGCATCCGTTGACTCGGATAATAACAGGCGACGTGCTTCCTGTAGCCTCAATTGTTTTTGGAACTGAATAGGACTCATAGCTGTCACCTCTTTAAAGTGCCTATGAAGCGAAGAAACGCTCATGTTGGCAATCTCCGCAAGGTCCTCAATCCGAAAAGACTGTACATAGTTATGCATGATATGGTCAATGACATCGCTGATTCCATAAGTGGAACTTCCCTCTATGGCAATTTGCCCTAGCGTAGTTCCATGCGGACCCTGTAAAACCCTATAGATGATTTCCTTTGTAATAAGAGGAGCAAGTACCGGTATATCATTGGGAGTTTCTAGCAAATGGACTAACCTGTTTACAGCGTCGAGCAAAGAGAGCTCAATTTGGCTTACATACATGCCTCTTTTGGCGTTTTCCTTCTTGTTAACAGCAAGTTGAGAATCCTGTAAAACCTCCAAGATTTGATTTGGCGTAAATTCGAGTTTCAGTGCCAAATATGGACTTTCAGAAGAGGCTTCCGTGACTATACCGACTATAGGCAGGTTAACGGATGCAACAAGGTAATCGGCAGGGCCGTAACCATAGCTCTCTTGTGCCAGTAATACCTCTTTTCTGCCTTGAACGATAATGCATAGTGAGGGCATGTAGACTCCGTAACTTGGACCGGTAACATCAGAGAAACGAGAGAAAGATAAAGAAGGTATTGCAGTCACATAAGATCCGCCCTTGCCTGTGAACTTATTAATAAGCTGGGTAAGATCACCCCGCTGTTTGTCAATTTGTTGAGACATAAAAACCTCCTAGTATCCCTCTTTTTTATAGTTCCATACTAATACATATTCCTTCAAAAAGTAAGTAGTGTGAGAGGATTAGGCAATGATCTGACAGGAATGATATAAGGGTTTTCTATTTTTATGTTGCATAATAAGGGAGTCGAAAGTTTTCCCTACATCATGACAAAATAGGTTAAGGAGTTGAATCCACATGAAAAAGCGTAAATTGGGAAAAAGTGAATTGGAGGTTTCATCCATTGGCCTTGGGTGTATGGGCATGAGCCATGGTTACGGTCCTGCCTCGGACAAGCAAGAGATGATTAAGATTATTCACGAGGCTATTGACCGAGGTGTTACTTTCTTCGATACGGCCGAAATTTATGGACCTTATGTCAATGAGGAATTGGTAGGAGAAGCCCTTGCTCCTTTTCAGGGAAAAGTGGTTATCGCAACTAAATTTGGCATCCAGATGGTAAATGGCAAGCAGGTGCTTGACAGTAAGCCGGAACGTATTTGGAAGTCAATCGAATGCTCGCTTAAACGGCTTCAGGTTGACACCATTGATCTTTACTATCAGCATCGGGTGGATCCGAGTGTTCCAATTGAGGAGGTAGCTGGAGTAATACAAGACCTAATCAAGGAAGGTAAAATTAAGCATTGGGGACTCTCCGAAGCTGGAGTGGAAACGGTTCGGCGTGCACACTCGGTTCAACCACTGACTGCCATTCAAAGTGAATACTCGATGATGTGGAGAAGTCCTGAAGATGAGCTAATACCTACCCTTGAAGACCTGGGAATCGGGTTTGTTCCTTTCAGTCCATTGGGCAAAGGATTCCTTACGGGAACAATTAAAAATGATGCAACGTTTGAAAGCTCAGATTTCCGCAGCATTGTTCCTCGCTTTAAACCTGAGAATATCGCAGCAAATCAGGTATTGGTCGATCTAGTAAAAAAGATTGCTTTAGAAAAAGACGCAACGCCTGCTCAAATTGCACTTGCATGGGTTCTTGCTCAGAAGCCATGGATTGTTCCAATTCCAGGTACACGGAAGTTGACGCGTCTGGAAGAAAATCTTGGGGCAGCTGATATTGAACTGAGCACTGAGGAGATCAATGACTTGAATGATGCGTTATTGAAAATTGAAATCTCAGGGGATCGCTATCCGGCGGAATATGCAAATAGGGTAGGTAAATAATTTTCAATGAAAACTGGAGGATTATATATGCAAAAAGTAACTTTAAATAATGGTGTTGAAATGCCAATTATCGGCTTCGGGGTTTTTCAGATTCAGGACAAAAATGAATGTGAACAAGCTGTTTATGACGCTATTTCGGCAGGATATCGTCTAATCGATACTGCTGCCTCTTATCTAAATGAAGAAGCTGTCGGCAGAGCAATCAAGAGGAGCGGTGTACCTAGAGAAAAATTGTTTATTACTACAAAACTTTGGGTTCAGGATACTGGTTATGAGAGCACAAAGGAAGCATTCACAAGATCTCTGGAAAGACTGCAATTAGATTATCTGGATTTGTATTTAATTCATCAGCCATTCGGGGATGTCCATGGTTCTTGGCGTGCGATGGAGGAATTGTATCGGGAGGGTAAGATCAGCGCAATTGGAGTTAGTAATTTCCATCCTGACCGCTTGATCGATTTAATCATTCATAATGAAGTAATTCCTGCGGTAAACCAGGTTGAAACACACCCTTTCTGCCAGCAAATAGAAAATGCTAAATTTATGAAAGAGAACAATGTTCAAATAGAGTCTTGGGGACCATTTGCTGAAGGAAAAAATAACATGTTCCAAAATGATGTTTTAGTATCAATAGCTGAAATGTATAATAAATCCGTTGCACAGGTGATTTTACGTTGGTTGACGCAAAGAGGAGTCGTTGCGATTCCGAAGTCGGTTCGTAAGGAAAGAATAATCGAAAACTTCGATATCTTTGATTTTGAATTAAGTCATAAGGATATGGAGAAAATTGCTGCATTAGACACCAAAGAAAGCTTGTTCTTTTCTCATAGGGATCCTGAAATGGTGAAATGGATCGGTACCCGTAAACTTGACATTTAATGCTCTTACTTCTAGCTTAATTTCTGTGATATTCAATGTGGATTTTCATTTGAAAAAACAGCCAGTTTACCTAACTGGCTGTTTTTGCTTATTTAAGAGCTGGTGAGGCGTTTTTTTTCTTGGTGAACTAAAAGGGATTTAGGTAAATAACGCTGCAACATTACTTTTATAGATTGCAGCGTTGTATATTAATTATTTATGCTGTGTATTAGTTTCTTCACTTGAGCGTTTATTTCCTTTATAGATAAAATAAAGGGCAATAATCATAAATAGTAATGCGAATACGCGTTTCATGTCTAGGGATATTACCAAACTATTAAACCACCCAAAATGATCAATAAGGACACCGATTACAAGCTGGCCAGCTATACCTGCAATATTTGTTGCTATGACACCAATTCTTGGTACTGCCATGACCGTGAGAAGTAAGTATAATGTTCCTAAAAACGCTGCACTTAACTGCCATTTAGGTGCTTCTAAAATTGCAAGCACATTTCCTTGACCAAAAAAAATAATGAAAATGGCTAAGAACATTGTCCCGGTTAGAAAAGTTAAAAGTGTTGTTTCAATTGTTCCTGCTTTTCGACTTAATGTACCATTTATAGATGATTGGGCACTTAGTGTTATACCGCCGAATAATGTGAATAGAATCATTATGATACCCATATTTAACCCTCCTAGTTTACTAATATAAGTGCAATCATCATTGAAATGACAGCGTATATTTTTTCTCTATTGATTGGTGTTTTCGTGCTACCCAACCAACCAAAATGTTCAATAACCATACTCATTACTAGCTGACCAATTATTACTGCAACCATAGTTATTCCGACACCAACAAAAGGTACACTAATCACAATAGATGTTAAATAAACTACCCCTAAAACCCCGCCAAAAAGTGACCATTTTGGGGCTACTCCCACATATGAAAGCTTACCTTTCCCAAAGAATATCCATAATAGCACCATGATTATTGAGCCCATAAAAAAGTTGTAAAAGCTAGTTTCTATCTGACCTATTGTTTTCCCAAGTTCACCATAGATTGCTCCTTCAAAGCTTAGTGCGGAACCTGCTAATAAAGCTAGTAGATATGAGAAGTAACGCATTTAATAAATCCTCCTTCGATACTTATATTTAAATATCTAGAATAATCGATATAATGTTTTGAAAAAAAACAGAAATCATTTAACTTAGATCTCTGTTCTAAAATATTCAGCAAACTGACGAATTACGTCTTCATTTCTTCTATAATAAGTCCACTGACCATGACGAACTGATTCAAGTAATCCAGCTTTCTGCAGCATATTTAAGTAGTGGGAAACCGTAGATTGAGAAGCTTTAGCCTTTTCTTGTATATCCCCTACACATACTCCACCTTTATAGCTTACCTCCTTTGGCAGGTGAGCGCCTTGTTTAGGGAAATGCTTCTCTGGTTCCTTCAACCATTGTAAAATGTTGAGTCGAGTTTCGTTTGATAAGGCCTTAAAAATGTCGATTGGTTCCATGTTTGATATTATATATCGATTTTTTTCGATATGTCAATGTGATGATTTAAAATCTTGACTATTATCCAGCTTTGTTAATGAAAAAGGGGATGTGTAAAAATGTACTTAAACTAAAGGGTTCTTATGTTAAAGAAGGGATAGCTGCGACCATACTTTTTTTTTGTGAAAGGATATTTTGTTTAATAAGAATTCTGACCATATTAAGAGGTCTTATTTATAACAAATGAATAATTGTTTAAAGAAAGGGTTTTTCTATACAGGTAAAGAATGAGTAATTATATTTGTTAAAGGTGGGTGTTTTTATGGTTCAACACGAATATGGTTGGGTTCGACAGATTAGAGGAACTCTGTTAGATTTTTGTGGGAAGTTAGATCCTAATCATTTTACCCATACAAATGGTTTCGCCTGGCAAAGTGTAAGAGACACATTGGTTCATATAGCAGATTGTTATGTGGCATGGCTTGGCTCATTTGTTTTATTAAAGACAAAAAAAACACTTACTCCCAGGGAAGAATTACTTAATCTCGGTTTAGAGGATATAATAGTACGATTCGAACAAGTAGATTCAATAGTAAATGATTCTTAGAAATACATGGACATGATTTAAACGTGATGATTGAGAGGGAAATCCCTTGGAGAAAAGCACCTGAACTATTATCTATTACTTCTGGTAAATTGCTAATGCACACCATTACTCATGAGTATCGTCACAAGGGACAAATAGCAGCTATGCTGCGTCAGATGGGATATGAGCCCCCTAAATACAGATATTTTAGGAACAGAAGATAATTTTATATAAGAAGTATTTTGGGCGATGTTTTATTGACATTGCCTTTTTCGTTGAGTAAGTTTGCTAAGTATTGTATCTAAACTAAAGGATGCTAGAGTTCAAGATCATAATGAGTTGCGGCGGCAAGTCATTTTCTTATTGTGCTAACGGTGCAAGAGTCGAAGAAGAATAGGAACTGGAGAGGATTATTATTATTAGTTATATTAATTACTTGGAATCGAAGAAGAATGAAATTGTCTCACAATTGGACTGTCTCCTTGCTAAGCATAAAGTACAACCTGTTGGCAGTGGTTATATAGACTGTATAGTTTTAAAGGGTAACTTAGATGAGTTTATTAATGAAATAACTGCTTTAGGTATACTTATTACAAATGTGTCTTGGTGGTGTTATGTAGATCCATCTGATAAAGAAGCTAAAGAATGTCCTCACGGTCTAGGAGGCCCAGTGTCTGAACATTATGAAGGTTGGTTTAGCGAATTGCAAAATGACGATTTTTCAGTCGATGATGATAAAATTAGTTCAATTTTAAATTCTTATAATGAGAACCTAATTTATACTATAAATATGCAAACATTAGATGAAATAAAAACAATACTTAAAACCCCTTTCAGATATACTCCTACCGATTATATTGAAGGAAATAAGTGTGTAATGCCTGGTTTATGGTTGTTAGTTCCAGATGATTGGGAGCGTTGCTAGTGCTCTTTGAATCGTGGCTTAGGTAGGATTTTTCCTATTAAACAATAGGGAACGATTAGTTGAATAATTTTTCGAATTTAGGAGCTGACTTTTTAATGTTTAAGGATCTTTGTATATGTGAATTTACTAATTCATTTAAAATCGAAGCAGATTTTGTAGCTGATGCAATTTGGTGCAACCAATGTGGCGAGAATCTTGATATGGAAGACTTTCCGATAACAGACAATCTTAAGACCGAGTTAGGTCAATGGACTGGTCTATATAAAAAAATCTCAATTAATGAACATGATTCAATCGGGGAACATCTTACTGGAAAAGTGAAAGAAGAACTAGGTAATGAATATACAATATTATTTATACCTGACCGTTGATTGAATTAACGGGGCAGTTTAGTTGAATAATAATGATTAATGTTATGATTATTTTTGTTGTTTTTTTCCAAAGGCGGTGAATAAGTGAGATTGTTTTTTGAAAAAAGGGAAAGTACAAAACCATTTGTAATCATTAAATATTTATTTCTCACAATAGGGGTTTTTATCCTCATTTTTAGTCTAATTAAAGGTGTTAACTTAGGTATATTAAAGTTTTTATTTCTTTTATCAGCAATCGGTTCAATAATAGATGGGATTGAAAGTTATTT
>NZ_JBALSS010000015.1:0-16886 GCF_036967045.1 Bacillus sp. JJ1609
CCCTGTGCTTATCGCGATCATTGTGCTTATCGCGATCGTTGTGCTTATCCCAATCGCTGTGCTTATCGCGATCGTTGTGCTTATGCACATTTCTGTGCCTATTCTTCGGTTTCTCCTTCTTGCATCCACAGTCATGGTCATGATCATGATGGTAATTCATATTAGCATCTCCTTTCTTATAGAGTGGGTGATGATATTAACAGGATATGGGGAAAAGCATTGGTTTGTATGGGGATGTGACTATACTGCAGGAAAATCTTTCTCGATTATGGGAAAACTGAAGAAGAATATTTGCTATTTCGTTAATAAACATTCAATATAAAAATTGATTTACATAGAAGCTGAAAGAAAATGGAGGGAAAGTAAATATGTTGAAAAAACAAGTGGAGCTTTATCTTGCCAGGAAGATCAATGAGGCATCTGCAAAAGGTGCTATTGAATTACATAGTGAAGAAAAAGAATATGCAGATCAAAACGGCCTTCTAGAAGGAGCAGAACATCCCATCACAGAACTGCCGCCAGAAAAACGATTTGAAGGTGCTTATCTAGAAAGAGGAGACAAAGAAACAGAAGAGTTCCTGGGTGAAGAATCTGCAGATTTCTTCAGGCAGCCTATCACCTATTTCCAAAAGCATAAAAATGAATTTATGTATGTCGAGTCGGAGTGGTGGGAAATAGTAGGTGTTGATGCAGTAAGCTTTGAGGCTGATGATGTTTTCGGCACATATGATGTCATGCTTGGCCTAAAACTACAAAAGAAATATGATTCTGCAATCAATTCATTCTTAAAAGAAAACCTTCTGGGAGAGGGGGAAGGCTTTGATTTAATGTTTGATTCCAAAGAAGGGATTTGGAGCCTTAACTTTGCTCTTAATGGTGTGAAGGGCTACCAGGAAGATATGACAATCAGTGAAGCGTATACTTTAATTTACGGTATTCTCTTCAAGCTTGCTGAATGGGTAGAAGGCAATAAATAACAAAACGCCAGCTTGGCGTTTTTGTTATCTCCATGGATTTGAGAGTCTGAAGACGCTTTAGTGTGTCATCATACTACTATATTAGAATACTAAAATTTCCCATAACCATTGACAGCGGCGGGTGGTACGCATAAAATTAATATTAGTTATTAGTTAATAGGTAAAATTCAGAAAACGGGGTTTGTTATGGGGAACCGAATAGCGATTGGTAAAACAGCGATCCTGCTTGCATCCTTAACAGAAGAAGAAATGGATTTTTTTAGTCCTTCACTAAAGGATGTCAATTATTGTATCGGCAAGGTTGGATCGATGAATATGCAAAAGGTGATTTCCGCAGTGGAAACAGCAGCCAAACGCCATGAACTCATTCATCCCAATTTATACCGCGAAACACATGCACTTTACCACGCGATCATGGAAGGAATGGAAGGAGTAACGAGAGGCCATCTTGCGATCGGTGAGATGAGCAGGACCGTTGGCCTTCGGTTTGCGGTTGTCCGTGGAACACCTTTCACAGATAAGAGTGAAGGCGAATGGATTGCGGTCGCTTTTTATGGAACGATTGGTGCTCCTGTAAAAGGATCGGAACACGAAACAGTAGGCTTAGGAATCAATCACATATAGTTGTACATTGCCTATAGTACACAAGTCAGCAGGAGGCGATGATGGTTTAAGTATGCCATTGTCGTCTCCTTTTTATTTTATCATTTAATTGGGGGGTTAGTGTAAATGGTGGTTTTAACAGGGTCAACATTAACGCTGGATCAAATTAAACAGGTTTGCTACCAGGAAGAAGTTGTCACGATCAGTCCTGACAGCATGCGGAAGGTGGAAGAAAGCAGGGCTGCGGTTGACAAAATTGTGGCCGAAAAACGTACAATCTATGGAATCAATACAGGTTTTGGGAAATTCAGTGACGTTATCATCGAGGAACATGATGTAAATGCTCTGCAGTTAAACTTGATCCGATCGCATGCCTGCGGAGTGGGTGAGCCATTCCCTGAAGTCGTCTCCAGAGCCATGATTTTACTTCGACTAAATGCGCTCATCAAAGGATTTTCCGGAATTAGACCAGTGATTGTCGAGCGACTGACAGAACTTCTCAACCTTAAAATTCATCCAGTCGTTCCCCAGCAAGGATCACTGGGTGCTTCCGGAGACCTCGCCCCATTATCGCATCTCGCGCTCGTCCTGCTTGGGGAAGGTAAGGTCTTTTACCAGGGAGAAGTAAGGAAGACAGGGGAAGTGTACAAACAGAAAGGCCTTGAGCCCATCGTTTTACAGGCTAAAGAAGGTTTGGCCTTGATAAATGGGACACAGGCGATGACAGCGATGGGTGTTGTGAACTGGATTGAGGCAAATAATATTGCCTGCCAGTCTGAATGGATTGCTGCTCTTACACTGGAAGGTCTGGAGGGCGTTATTGATGCATTTCATCCTGCGATCCATGAGGCGCGCGGCTACAAGCAGCAGATGGATGTTGCAGAGCGTATGAGAGGCCTGCTGTCAGGCAGCAAACTGATAACAAGGCAAGGGGAAAAAAGGGTTCAGGATGCGTACTCATTAAGATGTATTCCACAGGTACATGGTGCTTCCTGGCAGGCGCTTGATTACGTAAAAGAAAAACTGGAGATTGAGATGAACGCAGCGACTGACAATCCATTGATTTTTGATGGAGGCGAAACTGTCATATCTGGCGGTAATTTCCACGGCCAGCCGATCGCCATTGCAATGGACTTTATGAAAATTGCTGTAGCGGAATTTGCGAGCATTTCTGAACGCAGGATAGAACGACTTGTAAATCCCCAGTTAAACGATTTGCCGCCATTTCTAAGTCCGCAGCCAGGGCTGCAATCCGGCGCCATGATCATGCAATACAGTGCGGCATCATTAGTTTCGGAAAACAAGACACTTGCCCACCCAGCAAGTGTAGATTCCATTCCTTCCTCAGCAAACCAGGAAGACCATGTAAGCATGGGGACGATCGCTGCACGCCATGCCCATAATATTATTCAAAATGTTAGGCGTGTACTGGCGATTGAATGCATCTGTGCACTACAGGCTGTGCAGTACCGTGGAGTTGATAAAATGTCACCGCAAACAAGAACTTTCTACGAGGATGCCAGAAAAATTGTCCCTTCTATTACAGAGGATCGCATATTTTCAGAGGACATCGAGAGGCTGGCAGATTGGCTAAAAAAAAATAATAGGCAATGGACAGCTATAAAAGAGAATGAAGGGAACCTCGTTTTCGAAAGATAAAAACTTAAAGCGATAATTCTATTTTTCAATATTTCTATATTTCTATAATTCATATAAAAACGAAGGAGTGGGAAACATGACAATCGAAGCTAAAAGAAATATCAGAGCAAAAAAGGGTCTTGAACTTGAATGTAAAGGCTGGGAGCAAGAAGCAGCATTAAGGATGCTATACAACAATTTAGATCCTGAGGTGGCTGAAAATCCTGAAGAACTAGTTGTTTACGGCGGCATCGGTAAAGCAGCAAGAAACTGGGAAGCTTTTGATGCAATTGTTGATACACTTCGCCGACTGGAAAACGACGAAACGATGCTGATCCAATCAGGTAAGCCAGTGGCTGTTTTTAAAACACATAGAGCTGCCCCGAGAGTGTTATTATCCAATTCTGTATTGGTACCAAAGTGGGCAAACTGGGAGCATTTCCATGAACTTGATCAAAAAGGATTGATGATGTATGGCCAAATGACTGCTGGCAGCTGGATCTATATAGGTTCACAGGGAATCCTTCAAGGGACATACGAAACATTCGCAGAGGTTGCCAGGCAGCATTTTGGAGGTTCATTAAAGAACACGATTACATTAACAGCAGGCTTAGGAGGTATGGGTGGCGCTCAGACTTTAGCAGTGACAATGAATGATGGCGTTTGTATCGCAGTTGAAATTGATCCTGCGAGAATACAAAAGCGCATTGATACTCGTTACTGTGATCGGATGACCTATTCGATTGATGAAGCAATTGAGTGGGCAACGGATGCCAAGCATAAAGGGGAAGCGTTGTCGATTGGACTCGTAGGGAATGCTGCAGAGCTGCATCTTGAATTGCTACAGAGAAACTTCAAGGTTGATATTGTGACAGACCAGACTTCTGCACATGACCCTTTAAATGGGTATATTCCTGTTGGCCTTTCATTGGAGGAAGCTGCAACACTACGCAAGGAAGACCCGAAGGAATATGTTAAGCAATCATCCTTCTCAATGACTAAGCATGTAGCGGCTATGCTTGAATTCCAGCGCAAGGGAGCGGTCACGTTCGACTACGGTAACAATATCCGCCAGGTTGCCAAAGACAATGGCGAGGAGCACGCCTTTGATTTCCCAGGTTTTGTACCTGCCTATATCCGTCCGCTTTTCTGTGAAGGTAAAGGACCTTTCCGCTGGGCTGCTCTATCTGGAGACCCTGCGGACATTCACCGTACAGATAAGTTGATTAAAGAGCTTTTCCCAGAAAATGAGCCGCTGCAGCGCTGGATTGATATGGCTCAGGAAAAGGTAGAGTTTCAGGGGCTGCCTGCCCGCATTTGCTGGCTTGGTTATGGGGAACGTGTGAAAATGGGTCTCGCAATCAATGAATTGGTGCGCAAGGGGGAATTAAAAGCACCGATCGTCATCGGCCGAGATCATTTGGATAGCGGATCAGTTGCCTCACCTAACCGTGAAACTGAAGCAATGAAGGATGGCAGTGACGCAGTTGGGGACTGGGCAATCTTGAACGCGCTTATTAACGTAGCCGCAGGGGGATCATGGATTTCTGTCCATCATGGCGGCGGTGTAGGCATGGGTTATTCTCTTCATGCGGGAATGGTCGTAGTTGCAGATGGCACCGACCTTGCCGAAGAACGCCTAAGAAGAGTGCTGACAACAGATCCTGGCATGGGTGTTGTCCGTCATGTGGATGCTGGATATGAAAAGGCAATCGAAACAGCAAAGGAAAAAGGTGTCGATATCCCTATGCTTCCCTAAAGTTTATATATCAAGATGAGATAGTGAAGTTTGTCTGGATTTGACACCGATCATTATTCGAAAAAAGAAAGGGTTGAGCAGGATTGGAATTCGATTTACTTGTACACAATATCGGACAGCTAATTTTACCGAAAGGCTCTGATATGCCATTGAAGGGCCAGGAAATGAAGCAGATCAATATTATGGAAAATGCGGCAATAGGGGTAAAGGATGGGAAAGTCGCCTGGGCTGGCCTTGATGCGGAAGCCGCTAGTTTTAGTGCAAATGAACGTGTAAACGCTAATGGCAAGGTCGTTTCTCCTGGCTTGGTTGATCCGCATACTCATTTAGTTTTTGGTGGTTCTCGAGAACATGAGCTTTCCTTGAAACAGGCGGGAGTGCCGTACTTAGAAATCCTGGCAAAGGGTGGCGGAATTTTATCTACAGTGGGCTCAACCAAAAATGCTACAGAGGAAGAACTATTTGAAAAAGCATCTTTCCATTTGGAAAGGATGATTTCCCACGGTGTCACCACTCTCGAAGCAAAGAGCGGTTATGGATTGGATCCAGAAACAGAATTAAAACAACTGAGGGTTGTTAAGAGACTTAAAGAAAAGTATCCTATTTCAATTGTATCAACGTTTCTGGGGGCACATGCTGTCCCGCCTGCCTATAAGGGAAAAGAAGATGAATTCCTAACGGAAATGGCCGATTTACTTGATGAAATTAAAGAATATGAACTAGCAGAGTTCGTTGATATCTTTTGTGAGACAGGTGTCTTCACAATCGAGCAATCAAGACGGTTTTTACAAAAGGCAAAGGAAAAGGGAATTGGCTTGAAAATTCATGCGGATGAAATTGATCCTTTGGGTGGAGCTGAATTGGCGGCATTCTTAGAAGCGGCAAGTGCGGACCATTTAGTTGCTGCTTCAGACGAAGGCATTGATCGATTAAGTAAAAGCAATACGGTCGCGGTACTTCTTCCTGGCACTACTTTTTACTTGGGAAAAGACCATTATGCCAGAGCAAGAAAAATGATTGACGAAGGAGCGGCTGTTGCTTTGGCTACCGATTTCAACCCTGGCAGCTGTGTAACGGAAAATCTGCAATTAATTATGTCTCTCGCGGCTTTAAAACTTAAAATGTCTGCTGAGGAGATTTGGAATGCGGTAACAGCAAATGCCGCACATGCTATTGGGAAAGGCGCAGAAGCTGGAACGCTTGATATTGGAAGGAAAGCGAATTTTGTCATTTGGGATGTTCCGAACTACAAATATGTCCCTTATCATTTTGGCGTCAATCATGTGCAAAGTGTCTATCATTCAGGCAGCAAACTGTGGGAGAGGAAGCCTTATGGAGAAATTCAGCTATCTTCAGCCAGGTAAATCAGCCGTATTTAAGGACCAGTTTGTCACAAAGGTAAATGAGTGTCTTTTTCCATATAAAGAAGGTGAAAAAGGTGAGATTGGATTAATTGGTCTCCCTTTTTCCAAAACATCTATATCCTTATCTCAGGCATCTGATGCCCCGAAAACGATCAGGGCCAGCTTAAACAGTTTTTCAACTTTTTCAGGAGAGCGAGATACAGATTTCGAAGATGTAAGAATTATAGACTTTGGTGATGTAATGACCCATCCAACAGATATGGAGGAATCGATTGCCCGCCTTCATTTGAGTGTTAAAGAAATGCTTGATAAAAATGTCTGCGGACGGTATATCATGCTTGGCGGGGACCATGGAGTCAGCTATCCTTCTATCCGCGCATTTCAGGAAAGCTTCGGGGAAATAGGCGTGATTCAATGGGATGCGCACCATGATGTAAGGAATTTGGAGGATGGTGGAAGGACGAATGGAACTCCATTCAGAAGCCTTATTGAGGGCGGTTATTTAAAAGGGGAGCATCTGGTGCAGATTGGCATCCGTGATTTTGCTAATGCAAAAAAATATCATGATTACACAAAGGAAAAAGGTATTTCTGTTTATACGATGGCAGATGTTGAAATGACTGGTATCGTGGCAATCATAAAAAAAGAACTAGAGAGATTATCTAAACTAGTAGACATAATCTATTTATCTGTTGATATGGACGTAGTGGACCAGGCGTTCGCCCCAGGTTGTCCAGCAATTGGACCAGGCGGAATCACTAGCAGGGAATTGCTTACTAGCATTTCAGTATCTGCTTCACATGAAAAAGTAAAAGCGATGGACATAGTAGAAATTGATCCATCAAAGGATTTTCGGGATATTACCAGCAGGCTTGCAGCAGCAGCTATGCTTAAGTTTATGTATAGCAAGAATAAAACGTTTGAATAAAACAGCCTGAAGCCGTTTATTTTCTACAAGTTGGTTAAATGACGACTTTAAAACTCACGGATAAGCTTGTCCAGTGGCAGCAATGGAATGAGTGAATTTTGGATACCAAATAGTCCTATAGGCCAATCCATCACACTTAACTGTGAAATAGAATACCCAATACTTATAAAACAATAAAAGGAGAAGAATCCATTAAAAGATTCTTCTCCTTCTTGTGCAGTTATATATTGTTATTCCTTCTCTTTAAAAACCGTTGATACAATTTCAAATGATTTCAGCCTTGCGTCGTGATCGTAAATCTGGGCGTTAATGATCATCTCATCCGCCTGAGTCTCATCCAGGAATTGTTGCAGCTTTTCTTTTACTGTTTGCGGACTTCCAACTATTGAAGAGCCAATGCGGCTGTCAAGCAACATCTTTTCATAATCGCTAAGCTGTTGATCCATATTTTCTACAGGAGGAAGTAGTGGACTTGGATTGTTCCTGAACAAGTTTAGGAATTGCTGTTGCATGGATGTAGCAAGAAATTCTGCCTCCTGATCTGTTTCTGCAGCTATGACATTCACTCCGACCATTGCATATGGCTCTTTGAGAATATCTGATGGTTGGAAGCTTCTTCGGTATAGCTTAAGAGCTCCTAATGTGTTTTCTGGTGAGAAATGACTTGCAAATGAGAATGGCAATCCCAACTGACCTGCCAATTGGGCACTATAGCCGCTTGAACCTAAAAGCCATATCGGGATGTTAAGTCCTTCTCCAGGAATAGCCCGAACACTCCGGTATTGTGAATCTAATTCCGGATTAAAATAAGCACGCAGTTCGTCTAATTGCTCAGGGAAATCCTGTCCATCACTTCGCCGTTCGCGCCTTAAAGCGTATGCGGTCACTTGGTCGGTTCCTGGAGCCCGTCCAAGTCCAAGATCGATTCTTCCAGGGAAAAGTGATTCCAGCGTCCCGAATTGTTCTGCGATTACGAGTGGCGCATGGTTAGGAAGCATGATCCCGCCTGATCCAACACGTATAGTGGAAGTACCTGCTGCCACATGTCCTATTACAACCGATGTTGCAGAACTAGCAATTCCAGGCATATTATGGTGCTCTGCCAGCCAATAACGGTTATAGCCCCATTTTTCGGCGTGCTGGGCGAGGTCAAGTGTATTTTTAAATGAGTCGGATGCTGAGCCTCCCTGAAGAATCGGAGACAAATCAAGTACTGAATATTTAATGTTGTTTAATGATTTTCCGTTTGTCATTTTTTCATCTACTTTCATTGAAAAATAAATACGCAGTAATGATAGTTACTATTCCCTGCGGTTTTCAAATCAATAGTACCAATTATCTTTCGTTAATCAAAATAATATGTTTGGAGATAATGGAATGGGGAAGGAACGAGGAAGAAAAGGGAAGCTGAGAAATCTATCTTTGCCTTGAAAGATGCTCATATACTTCCCGAAGGTTATTGTAGCCCTGGTCCTGTGCTTTCTTTAAAAAAAATGCCCATATTTGAGCAGCCATTTTAGCGTCTGCTAAAGCATGATGCCGATCTGTCACTTCAATTCCGCAATCATGGCAAATCTGTTCTAATGCCGAGGACTGAAAGAGAGGATTTGCTAGCCTGACTAAGAATGAAGTGTCTATGATTCGGTGTTCAAAACTGACGCGAAGCAGTTCTAAGGTAATTTTTTTCATGAATGCTTGCTCGTGTTTTGCGTGATGTGCAACCAATATTGAACTTCCGATGAAATTAAAGAAGTCGATCAGGACATCCTTTGCTTCGGGCGCACCTTCAAGCTGCTCATTAACAATATTGGTTAATTTCGATATCTCTATAGGAATTGGGGTATCAGTTTTAATTAATGAATAAAATACATCTTTCTCATGTATTTGGCTTCCGGTCATTTTGACTGCTCCAATGGATATAACTTTATCTCCTTTCTCAGGAAAAAATCCGGTTGTTTCTAGATCAAAGACGACAACAGACAACTCATCCAAATGGCAATCGAGGCTGTTTTTTTGTTTCATTTCTTTTTGCAGCTGCCTGATAAATGAAATTTGCTGAGCGTTCGTTTGAGGCTGTAATCCTGCATATATATTCGAACCAAGTTTGCCAGACATTTGTCTTACAAAGCGCACCATATCATTCATACCCATTGTGATTTTCCTTTTCAATCAGGCCTCTGACTTTGAAATACAACAGTTCGCCAGTTTTTAAAATTTCTTTTAACTCTTTTCTTTCCGATTTGGTCAGTTTTTCTCCATTTACATAGTGGCCCGTTTCGTAATTATAATGATTGCCATGATGCAGCCGGAAATCTAGTAGTCTTGAGAAGTTGTTTGCAAAAAATTTGCTCTCGTCTGATGGCAGCGCATATTGTGAAATAAGATTAAACCTGGAAAGTGTTGAGCTTTCTGTGATTTTCTCGTTTAATGCTAGGAGCCTGGCGGCATTTACATACGGAAAAAAGGCCGTGTCTTTAAGGTTGATTGATCCAGAAAATGTTCCATGCGTTTCGACCAGCAACTGTCCAAGGACACCAACACCCTTTTTAAAATGCATAGTATTTTGCAGCATTCTTTTTATTAGGTGTTCTTCCTCGATAGAAGAAAAGTATCCCTTTTTAAGGCTTGAAAGGAGAGAAGCTGCACCGTAAAGTGGACGTGCATCTGCAAAAATTAATAAATACCGGATTGATTCCCAGGATGAGTCAGCTGCCCACTTATGGATTTGGGTTTTCCATTCTGTCATAGGTTTGCACCACAATGAATTGCCTGCCATTACTCCGCCAGAGCATTTCGAATATCCAGCTAGTTCAAGACCATCGGATATTTCCTGACCTAGATTAATAAAATATTTTTTTGATTCATCATTATTAGCCTCAAATACTATTCCATGATCCTGGTCACTCCAAATCGATTGCTCAAATCTGCCGGCACTTCCCATGACAAAGAAAGTAAAAATGGAGGGAGGATCACCATAACTCATGTTCATACGCCTTAATGCTAAAGAGATAACAAGTTCGTAAATCTGGTCGTGAAATTCATTCAGGTCATCATTGTTCCGTGAGGCAAGCGCGATTCCCTGTAAACGAAAATCATTTATTTGATCATAACTTGTAAATTCCATCTGACATTCTTCCCCCTAAGTTCCTGAAAATACAAAGACGGCAGGCCCCGGAAAGCGGGACCGCCGTATTTCAATATTACTATCAATAAATTAATTAATCGATGTCTGCTGTTGTGGTTTCAACGGTACAGTATGGGTTCCAGTTTTTACGTTTTCTCCATTTTTGGTTAAAGCAGAATTAACGAGTTCTGGATATCCATAGCTGCCATGCTCACTCATGTCGAGGCCGATGATTTCTTCTTCTTCTGTTACACGAAGCCCTTTCATTGATCCTTTCATGAGTGCCAGGATGATATATGAAACAACGAATGCGAATGCCGCGCATGCTGCAACTCCCATTGCCTGGACTCCCAATTGTTCAAAACCGCCGCCGTAAAATAGACCCGGCTTTCCAACAGAAGCCAGCTCAGGTGTTGCGAAAAAACCTGTTGATAAAGTACCCCAAACCCCTGCAGTACCATGAACTGATAATGCAAAGATAGGGTCGTCGATCTTTCTGCTTTCAAAGAAACGAATGCTATAGAATACAAGGATTCCTGCGATTAGGCCAATGACAACAGCAGCCCAAGTGTCAACAAATGCACAAGATGCCGTAATGGCTACAAGTCCAGCTAATGCTCCATTCAGCATCATAGGTACATCTGCCTTGCCGACTACAATCCAGGAAATCAACATAGCTGCGACTGTTCCTGCAGCGGCTGCAAGATTAGTATTAAGTGCTACAAAGCCAAAGAATGCTCCGTCAACAGAAACAGTGCTCCCAGCATTAAAGCCGAACCAGCCAACCCAAAGCAACAGGACACTTAATGCAGTGAAGACCTGGTTATGACCCTCGATGTTGTTAGCTGAGCCGTCCTTGTTGAATTTTCCCATGCGAGGCTTCAATAGGATAGTAGCTGCGAGTGCTGCCATCGCTCCTGTAAGATGTACGACGGTTGATCCGGCAAAGTCCTGTTTACCATGTTCAGCCAGCCAGCCGCCACCCCAAATCCAATGTGCGATGAAGGGGTAGACTAAAACCGAAAATAACAGCGCGAATACTAGGTATACAGATAATTTCGCTCGTTCTGCAAATCCACCAAAAGCGATAGTTAAAGAAATGCCAGCAAAAGCTAACTGGAATAAAAAGAAAACAGATCCAGAAAGACTAAGGCCCTCGATATCATATCCGGAATAGAAAAAGTCAGAAAAACCAATGATTGAATTCCCTTCTCCAAATATTAACCCATAGCCGACAGCCCAGAACACGAGAGAAGAAATACCAAAGGTTAAAATGGTTTTTCCAGCAATATGACCAGCATTCTTCATCCTTGTCGATCCTGTTTCCAGCAGGATGAATCCTCCCAACATTAAAATAACAAGTACTGCGGCAATCATGACCCAAAGACTGTTCATTAAAAATAAAGTATCCATAATGGCTCCCCTTTCAAAACTTGAATGTAATTTGTATTCTCGCATGTATTTTGTAAGGTTTCTATATTCATGTAAGAAAATCTAACGTGGTTTTTGGTGAAAAGAGTGTTTAACCTACCGTTGCTTCCTGCATCAGCTCCTCACCTAACACTTCAACCAATAGAGTAGTTAAGCTTTTACATAGCCAGCGAAAAAGAAAAAACCCCACAAAGGGGGTTAGAATTTGAAAAAATTCATAAATTAATATTTCTTTATTCCAAAGCGGGCATTCAGCTGTCCCTGGATCATCTTTTTATGGGCAGCTTCATCAGTGCGTTTCTTTTCACGGATCATTTCCTGTCGGATTTCGTATGTTTGGACACCATCTTCTATTTTATTTGCAATCTCGACTAATTGTTCAACATCAGCAAATGAATACCTTCGGCTGCCGCCTGGCGTCCTGTCAGGGAATATTAATTTTCTTTCCTCATAATATCGGATTTGCCGCTCTGAAAGGCCTGTCAACTCCTTTACGATTCCGATTGTAATCACTTTTTTATCTTTATAAGACGCTTCGTTTGCCATATGTTTCACCACGTTTCACTATGTTAATGTATTTTATGTTATATTTTCTCACATGAAACTAGATTTGACAAAGAATTTTATCTATTCAAAATTATTTTGCAAAGTTATCTGTTAGATTCTTTAATTCGGTAATAGTAAATTTCTTTAATTCATCTTCGGTTGCGTCAGTAAATCCTGACTTCATCAAATAATGAATATAATGATCCTTTAGTCTTTCAATAGCAGACCGTAAATGCATTGACATCTTTATATTCCTCCTTTAAGAAATTTCGTTTTGAACACTTCTTAAAATGATCTGTGCCTGGTTTCCTCGACTTTTCAGCAGTTCCTCATATAATTCATCCCTCAGAACGTCGAGCAGTACAATTAATTGTGCCAAACTAAAGTCATTTTGAAATTTCATAGACAGTGCCTCATTTCCTTATTATGTTATTTATTTTCATAATCGTAAGGTATTTTCCCATTAGCGTCAGCAAATGTGTAAGAATTTCTCACCGAACTTTTGCCTTGAGAGTAATGATTAAGTAAAAATAAGGAAAACCTACAAACGATGTGTCGATAGGAGGAATGAATATGGAACAGATCAGCCAGTCAGATAATAGAGGGTTTGTGAGAAATGAATATGATGTGCTAAAAAAAGTCATTTTGTGCCAGCCGCAGTATATGACAATTCGCGAGGTAATCAATGAAACACAAAAACACTTCAAGGATGAGGGCATACATATTGAAAGAGCATTAGAACAGCATAACAATTTTGTAAGCACCCTCCGGAAAATCGGAGTTGAGGTCATATTGCTTCCATATCACAAAAAGTATCCCGAGCAGGTGTTCACAAGGGATATAGGCTTCACTCTTGGTCAGACCATATTTGTTGCTGAAATGGCAAGTGATATCCGTAAAGGTGAAGAAGATGTATTGAAACAATGGCTAGAGGACGAGGGGATTTCTTATTACAATTTACTTGGTGACCAAATCGAGGGCGGCGATGTCATCATTGATCGTGATACTATTTATATCGGTCTGAGCAATCGTACAAATCAAAATGCTGTGGATCATTTACAAGGATTACTTTCGCAATATGAAGTAAAGCCAGTTCATTTCAAGGCAGAATATCTTCATTTGGATTGTGTCTTTAATATAGTATCACCCGATGTGGCACTCATTTACCGCAAGGCTCTGACAGAGCAGGACATTACATTATTCAGTTCTCGATATGAACTTATTGATGTGACTGAAGAAGAACAATTCACTCTTGGAACGAACGTTCTGTCTGTTGGGAACAAGTGTATTCTAAGCCTGCCCGTTAACAAAGGAGTCAATGAAAAGCTTCGAAGTAAGGGGTTTGAAGTAATTGAAGTAGATATAACAGAAATCATTAAATCTGGCGGTTCATTTAGATGTTGTACACTTCCAATCCTGCGTGAAGAAGAGGATTCCGTAATTTGAATACAAATGGAAAACACACCCTTTTACTTAGGTAAAAGGGTGTGTTTTTGTACAGATAAAGATATAGTGAACTGTTTTATATCACATAATAATTGTCCAATAAGCAATATTATCTTATGATTCTAAATAGCAAGAATCTTAAAACAGCAAAGGGGGATTCACTTGGAGGCATTTGTTTCTTGGTTAAATGGGATTTTGTGGAGTACACCGTTTATTTACACCATTCTTGGTATCGGTTTAATCTTCTCGATCCTGACAAGGTTTTTACAAGTAAGACATATTAAAGACATGGTTATGCTAATGTTCCAAGGAAAAAGTTCTGAAGCGGGTGTTTCATCATTCCAGGCATTATCTATCGCTCTTTCTGGCCGCGTTGGAACAGGTAATATCGCTGGTACGGCTACAGCTATTGCAATGGGAGGACCTGGAGCTGTTTTCTGGATGTGGGCAATCGCCTTCATTGGGGCAAGCAGTGCTTTTGTAGAGTCAACACTTGCGCAAATCTATAAAGTTAAGCAAGATGGACTATATAGAGGCGGTCCTGCATATTACATTGAAAAAGGTCTTGGAATCAGATGGTTTGCAATCGCTTTTGCTATTTCTGCCCTTTTGGCAATGGCCCTTTTAATGCCAGGAATCCAGTCTAATTCAATCGCAATTGGAGTAGAGAATGCCTTTGGTGTAAGCAAAACAGTTACTGGTTTAATTATTGTTCTGTTTTTAGGTGCCATTATTTTTGGCGGCGTAAAAAGGATTGCGACTGTTGCTCAATACACCGTGCCATTTATGGCTATTGGTTACATCCTTGTTGCCCTTGTAATCATTGGTATGAACATCACTGAACTTCCAGCTGTTTTCGCTCTTATCTTTAAAAGTGCATTCGGTGCTGACTCCATGTTCGGAGGTATTCTCGGAAGCGCAATTGCGTGGGGAGTAAAACGGGGAATCTATTCCAACGAAGCTGGACAAGGTACAGGAGCACATGCTGCGGCTGCGGCTGAAGTTTCCCACCCTGCAAAACAGGGTCTTGTTCAAGCGTTCTCAGTTTATATTGATACACTTTTTGTATGTTCAGCCACTGCGTTCATGATTTTATTTACAGGCATGTTCAATACTGTAGGCGCAGATGGCAAGACATTCTTGGTAGAAAAATTGCCAGGAGTAGAAGCTGGACCGGGTTATACACAGGCGGCTGTTGACGCTGTTATCCCTGGATTTGGAGCTGAATTTGTTGCTGTGGCTTTATTCTTCTTCGCTTTCACAACAATCATGGCGTATTATTATATGGCTGAAACGAACATCGCTTACCTTCTAAGAGGTAAAGATGGCAAGGTTCCAATGTTTATTCTTAAAGTAGTCATCCTTGCTGCAACCTTCTATGGAGCAGTCAAGGAAGCATCACTTGCCTGGGCAATGGGTGATGCTGGTTTAGGAATCATGGTGTGGCTGAATTTAGTTGCCATTGTCCTTCTCGCAAAGCCAGCTTTAATTGCTCTTAAAGATTACGAAGCGCAAAAAAAGCAAGGTTTGGATCCAGTTTTCAATTCCAAGAAGCTCGGCATTAAAAATGCAGAATATTGGGAAGAAGAATATACATTTGATCGTGAAAAAGAAAAAGTTTCATAAGGTTTCCTAATAGGCAGAGCCGATCGATATGATCGGCTCTGCTTTTATATATATTCAATTATATTGTTTCCATATCTAGGGAAGGCTGATATTGACAATGAGTAATATCGGGGGATTAACATGAAAATGCTTTGCATAGATGGTGGTGGAATAAGAGGCGTATTTCCCATTGCGATTTTACAGGCGATTGAAGAAGAATACCAAAAACCGGTTGCGGAATTATTCGATGTTATTGCTGGGACAAGTACTGGATCGATTATAGCTTCGTCTGCTGCATTGAGTACGAAAATGGATAAAGTAATGGAAAGCTATCTTAGTTATGGGGAGAAAATCTTTGTGCGGAAAGCAAAGGTTGGGCTATTCAAAAGCGTGTATAGCGATCGATACTTGCGCAGGCTATTGAAAAAAGCATTTGGTGAAATAGTGCTTGGAGATATAAGTAAGCCTCTGATCATACCTGCAGTTGATATTACGCATGGCAAACCGTATGTTCATCGATCAGCTTATGGATTTTCCGAAAAAGAGGTGTTAAACGTTAAATTATGGGATGCCGTTCTATCTTCTTGCTCAGCACCGATCTACTTTCCTCCCAACAATGTAAACAATCAATACTTATCGATTGATGGAGGACTATGGGCGAATAATCCCTCGCTGGTATGTGTGACAGAGGCTTTACACCATTTCAAAGCTGAGCTTACGGATATAAAAATCCTTTCTATAGGAACAGGACAGCAAAGGATAGATTTTCAAATGGATAAAAAAAGATATTGGGGTGTCCGGCAATGGCTGCCGTTCCAATTTCCTTCGATGAAGGTCACCCCAAAGCTTCTGGATCTCGCAATGGATTTGTCTTCCGAATCCGTTTCTTACCATTGCCGCCTGTTACTCGGGGGCCACTATTTACGACTAAATAGAGAATTATCAGAAGAAATCCCTTTTGATGATGTAAGCTTTATGACAGAAATGAAGCAGCTTGGCAAACAGGTTTTTCAAGACCGGAAAAGGGAGATTGATGCATTTTTGTTAGAGAATCAATAAACTTGTGTTACCTTTATCATTGTATCGGGAATAAAGAGTTAAGAAATACTATTTTTGAGTGTAACAATATATTGAGAGGGGATTGGATGATGGATAAAATCGAAGTTGGCGAAGTTTTTACAATAAGTGATGAAAATGAAGAGGAACTTGAGGTAGAGGTAATTGGTACAGTTACCATTGAAGGGACAGATTATGTTGCTGTCAGTTTCGTAGAAGATCTACAGGAAGAAACTGATGAAGACATCGATATCTTCTTTTTGAAAGTCGATCAAGATGGCGATTTTGTTGCAATTGACTCAGATGACGAGTTTGAAAAGGTATCATCTGCATTTGATGATATGGTGAGTGAAGAGGAATAGCAGAGAACGGAGAGCTTTATTGCTCTCCGTTCAGACTGTAGACAAAC
>NZ_JBALSS010000015.1:17021-45514 GCF_036967045.1 Bacillus sp. JJ1609
CCGCAGGAGTCTACGCGCTTTCCACTCCAATCAACAGGTTTTCAATAACTGATCTGTGACCTGTATCTTTGTCGACAAGCTGAACGGAGAGCTTTATTGCTCTCCGTTCTTTTTGTTAATTCCAAACTTTTCCTTTATTTGTTATTATGGTGACATGAGGATAACAGGAGGAATCTGGATGAGCGAAAAAGAGATGGTCCAACAGCAGTTCGGTAAAAATGCAAGCCATTATGTAACAAGCAAATCCCACGCTAAAGGACTTGATTTAGCTAAAGTTGTAGAAATTCTAAAAGATAACGGGGCTTTTGGGAATCTTCTTGATATAGCCACAGGCGGAGGACATGTAGCGAATGCTCTTGCCCCTTACTTTCAAAAGGTCACTGCATTAGATTTAACTGATGATATGCTTAATGAGGCTGAGCGGTTTATCCGTTCAAACGGTCATGTAAATGTTGATTTCGTTCAGGGGGATGCTGAAAAAACACTTTTCCTGATGAATCTTTTGATGTCGTGACTTGCCGGATTGCGGCCCATCATTTTCCGGCAGTAGACCGTTTCGTAAGCGAGGTTTTTCGGGTATTAAAGTCAGGAGGCCTGTTTGTTCTTGTCGATAATGTCGCGCCTGAGAACAACGAATATGATGAGTTTTATAACACAGTTGAAAAGAAAAGAGATCCAAGCCATTTTAGAGCATATAAAAAATCTGAATGGATTTTAAAAGTTGAAAAAGCTGGTTTATATACGGATTCCATGTTCACTTTTGAAAAGAAATTTCATTATGAGACATGGTGTAAGATGATGGATTTGCCTGAAAAGGGTAAAACTGAAATAAGTACATACATGAAAGCTGCTACCGACTCAATGGTTAAGCATTTTTCAATCGAATTTTCAGGTGATGAGGTTGAGAGTTTCAAAGGACAGAGCATTTTACTAGCTGCGATAAAGAAATAACTTTAAAAGAGGGAAATTAATAAAAAGCGTCGAATTGGTTTTGAAAGGAGTTGATTTAATTGGATAGCGTCATTTTAGTAACCTTTAAGATTAAAGGAATTCCAATTCCTATTAAAATAGCCTCTACTAACGAACCAAGCAGAGAACAGATTTTACAGAAAATCACGGATTTAGCCAAAGGGTATAATCTAATAGGCGAGATTCAATTCAAGAAGCTTCTGAAAGAAAATGGCCATAAAATGTATATTTATGAAATCGGGGACCGGAAATGCATGGTTCTTGTAGAAAGGCTAAAGAAGATTAAGGAATTTGAGGTAATCGGGACTTAAGGATTTACTAAATAGATGGCTGTGTTAATGAATATTGTCAATTTTTCAACATGGTTGATTGGAGCGGAAAGCAGCTAAATTTATAAAAAAACAAACCCAGGAGGAAGTCTCTTGGGTTATTTTTCAGTATCAAAAAAAAGATTTAGACGCCTTTGAATTCTGAATCAAGACAGCATATTGGAAGTAGTTAAGCGTGCCTTCTTTAATTCCCTTATTCATAAAGATAGTGGGGTCTGAATAAGGTGTATGCTCTAATCCATTTTGAACAATGACACACACTTCCATGAGTAAATTGGATAAAATTTCACATGTCAATCTTTACTTATTCAGAATCAATCAAAAGAGTGTTTTCGATTTTTCCTTTTCTATACTTTAATGACCCAATGGAGTTTTTGGTTTCAATTATGTTGTTATCCTCAAATGGAACATACTGAATAATTTCCGTCCATAAATGATTGGAGGTTGTATCGGGTGGCTGCGTTTGCAAAGTCAAATTATATTCGCGGTCACAGGTGCGATGAAGAGTGTGTTTTTTTCGTTTTCTTGCATTGAACCACATGACAGTCTTCATTAACCCACCCCAAATGCCTGTAAAACTTTCGTTAGCAATGGGGCTGCTTATAAATTGGTAAAAGAATAATTTATCGCCATTCTCGTATTGAACTTCAGATATTACTGAAGTTGAGAAGTGAACATCCCCTGAAAGCAAAACACAGTAGCTTGGCTTCCATCTGCTGACCGTGCTTAAAAATTCATTAAACCCTTTTCCGTTGTATTTCCATGAATCAAAATCAAACGTTGTCTGGACTGGAATACCAAGTATTTTAAAGGGGTAAACATATTTGTGAAGGAAGGATTCTATTAATCCCATCCCATAAACCGGTGATGGAGAGACTATATTCAGGGGTGTATTTTTTCTCCAGCCACTTGCCTTAAGTTTCTGAGTGATCTGGTCCCATGCTTCATTGCTGATCAGAAAAGGAGTCCGAGTGGTTTCCTCTATGATGTTCAAAAGCTTAACCGGCTTAGGTTGCGGGTCAAATTCCCGTTGGGTACGGGTATCAAGGAAAACCGTTTTTGGAAAAGTCGGGGCAACAAAGTGCCAGGAATGGAACTCGGATAATAAATGGAGACCTTCTTGATAATCATCGGAGTGAACATCTTTTGCTTCGGTATATTTACGGATGGTTTTCAAAAAAGTTCGATCAAAGCTTTCGGGATCATTCCCCCAGCCCTGAAAAAGCCAGTAAGCAGCCAAGCCATTAGTTACGATATGCTGACCTAAAGGTGAATGGCTGACGGATGCAGTCCAATCCTGCGATATATTCCAGTCATCGGTTATGTCGTGATCATCAAAAATCATATATGTTGGGGTGTTCGCCATTACCCTTCTGGCGGCCGAGACAGAAGGAATAAAATTTCTCAGATGATCCAGCTGCTTTTCATATCTCGATTTCAGTTTTGTGAGTTCTTTCTTTCGCATTTTCTCGTCAGATTCGAATTTAAGATGCAGCATGCCGCGATCGATCACTTGCTGAAAAGGCAGCAGCAGTTCATTTTCCTGTACAAAATGCCAGAGCTCAGGATTCCATACCATTAAATACATTGCGGCAAATTCGTCGAAGCGGATTAAATGATTATCTCTATTTCCAGTCGTGAATTTAGCCAGGTGTTCAATCAGATATTGACGGCCATTAACCTTTTTCAGTCGAGGAGAAAGTGAATCATTTATCAAGGATCCATCCAGAAGAGAAACTTCCTGGTTACCGGACAGGTGTTGGCCGACAGAAGTTAAAATATGGATGAGCGGGTCTGCCACATCATCAGCATATATCTGGTCACCCATTAAAAATAATGCATGAGGGCGTTCAGAAAGATTTTGATACTGCTCGTTCAATAATAGATCAGCAGCTGAAAATGCATCATTCCCATCGCCATGTGGTTTCCGGCATGACCCATATAGAATCCTGTTTGGTTCACGCTGATCTATATAAAAAGCAGGATATTTGAGATTGCCATACACAATCGAATCCGAATGTCCGGGTGTTAGTAAATCAAAGCTTCCTAAGTCGCGATGGAGAACTCCCTTTTTGAATAATAGATTATATCCCAATAGTGTATAAGGAGGGAAAGTTTCCTTCTTAGGCATTATTTTTATAAGTGATACATAGAGCTGTTCTCCAGCCTTGACTGTCGTTGTTTCAAGTTCGATATCAAATGGAAGATATTGAACATGATCAGTGGACTCTGATTCAAGGATGTGAAACAATTCAGCGCCG
Organism: Bacillus sp. JJ1609; assembly: GCF_036967045.1. Taxonomy (NCBI): domain Bacteria; kingdom Bacillati; phylum Bacillota; class Bacilli; order Caryophanales; family Bacillaceae; genus Bacillus; species Bacillus sp. JJ1609. The sequence goes on from NZ_JBALSS010000015.1 coordinate 20,581, forward strand.
ATTTCTAGTTTTCGGCTCAATGCCATCCATATATATATACAGGAAGGTTCAGCCCTTCGTAAAATAGGGCCGCCCAAAATAGTCGGTAATTTCATGCAGATTGCACCACCTAATATTCTTTACTGCTAATTTATTCAAGCGGTACAAATCTGTGTCCATGTTTGATGGAGGCAAAAAAAGAAGCCAAAAAGGCTTCGCTTAGCTATTTCTTTGTATAGAATCGTGTGTCATCTTTATTTTCTAATACGTTAGCAATCATGGTAGTCGCACTATTTGGTCCTCGAGCATCGAGGCCAGCTTCCCACACCATCATTCCGCCTAGCTTTTGGTCAAGCGCTAATTTGGTTTTCTTTTGGAGTGTGGTCTGCCCATTGTAATGATAAGTAGTTCCATTCATGTTGACCGTATCCCTTTTAACATTTGCGGGATTATTTTGAATAAGTGCTTCATATGAAACCTGCTTTATGGCAGGGTCCTCAGGCTGTGCATAAAGAGGAACACCTAACACGAGCTTATCCCTCGAAAAACCGTGTTGATCAAAAAGATTCGACCAATACGAGACAATATTCGCAGAATAAGAGTATGGAGATAAATTGGCGGCATTGTATTCGCCATCCCACTGGCCGTCATAAGCCATTAAATTGACATGGTCGAAATACTGGAACATTTCCGGGTCGAATACGACAGAATGGATTTCGGTGCCTGTCACGCTATGAACCTTAGCGTTTACTGCAATGGATAGTTCTTTGCCTTTAGGATGAAGCGAAGAACTTAGTTCTTTTGCAAATGCAGATAAGAACTGCGCATCCTCCTGAGATCGCGGATGTTCAAAGTCGATATCAATACCATCGAGATTTTCTCTTTCTGCTAAACTGACTAGCTCATAGACTAGCTTTTTTCTAGAATCAGGATTTGAAATAGCGGCTTTAAAGTAATCATAGGATTCGCCGCCATTAATATGGTACCAGCCGCCTATTGCTAAAATAACCTTAGTATCATGCTGCTTTGCCTTGGCGGTAATCGCCCGCAAGTTTTTAAGAGCGTGGTCACCGTTTAATAGGAGTTTGCCATCGGCTGTTGGATGGGCGAATGAAAATATCACATGAGTAAGATTTTTATAATCTATCTCCTCCGGATTGCGAAAGTCCTGGACATAGCCAAGCAGCACTTTTGGATTGTGAGTTTTTGCCTGTGGAGTAGCTTTAAGTTCTATCTTTTTTACGGATTGAGGAGTATTTTCACTAGTATAACGTACATTTTCATTCCTAGAATTTTGGCTGGAGTACAGTACTCCAGATATAAAACCTCCACCGAAGGTAAGCAATACGACCATAAGGAGCAGGATACGTTTTTTCATATCAGAATCCTCCTGAATTTATTCAACTTTAAAATTGTAACAGAGAAACAGGAGGTTGAGGTGTGGTAATATCAGCCTTTCTACCTGTGCAAACGGAATTTTCTGCAAAGAGGAAGCTGCGGAGAGATTAATAAATTCGTACAAGGGAATAAAATAAGTATTACAAAGGATAGGAGCAAAAGTTATGGAATCTAAAAAAGCAGCTATAGGGAATATGGTAATATCTTATTTTGATAAAGGTGAAGGAAAGCCCATCGTGCTTATTCATGGTTTTGCAGGAAGCAAGCTTTACTGGGGAAAAGTCCTGCCTGATTTATCTGAGAATAACAGGGTTATTGTCATAGACCTTCCGGGGCATGGAAATTCTTCAATGGGACTTGAAAAATATTCGATTGAAGATATGGCAAGAGTGATTAAAGAATTGCTGGACCAATTAGGACTAGAGAAAGTCACGATTTTTGGCCATTCGCTTGGGGGATATATCACACTTGCATTTGCTGATCAATATCCGCAATATTTGAATGGTTTTTCATTAGTACATTCCACGGCCAATCCGGATTCAGATGAAGCTAAGGCAGGCAGAGAAACTAACGCTAAGAAAGTGCTTGAAGAAGGGATGGATTCGTTCATCAATGGACTCTCGCAAAAACTATTCTCACCAGCTAATTCTAAGGTAAATGCACAGGATGTTAAAACTACTGTAGAAATTGGTATGTCCACATCAATTAAGGGTGTAGTAAGCGCATTACTGGCAATGAGGGACAGACCAGACCGAAATGATGTACTTGAAGATTCTGAAGTGCCTGTTCTTTTAGTAGCGGGCGAACAGGATCAAATCATTCCTCCCGATAAGACGTTTACAATTAACAAACCTAACATTCAACAGGTTTTGATAAAAGGCGCTGGCCATATGAGCATGTATGAACAGCCTGCCGAGCTTGTAAGGGCTATGAAGGACTTTTTAGCCAAAATATAATTAATTGTAGCCTGCCCAAATTTGGGTGGGTTTTTTAACGAACCGATTTTTTGATTGCCTATATACACAATGTTAAAATAAGTTCCAGGCACTGCCTGGAAGGGGGTATACGATGATAAATGAAATAATACTAAATGACCGCGTTATCCCAGTAAGTCAGTATAATGAAAGTAATATAAATGGATTAATTCAGATTTCTATAGAGTTCAAGGTGACAAGTGAAGAATATCACGATATTGCCACACTTTTATATGAAGGTGAGTTTGAAGTGAAAGTGCCTGAGGATAACCTGAAGTTCAGGGCAAGAATCGTGGAGTATTCCACCTCTATTACCAACCTTTATGAGAGTGGGCAAGTCGGGATTTACAAACTAATGCTGCTGGAAAAGAAGGAGTAACCGATGAAACTGAGTATACTCGATCAAGTACCTATTTCGGCCAATCAGACGGCAAAAGAAGCATTAGAACAATCTGTAAAATTAGCTCAGGCTGCAGAACAACTGGGATATGAACGTTACTGGATTGCCGAACATCACGATATGCCAGGATTAGCCTGTCCTGCACCTGAAGTAATGCTCAGTTACATTGGAGCGAGCACAAGCCATATCCGAATAGGTTCTGGTGCAGTTTTACTGCCGCATTATAAACCGTATAAAATTGCAGAAGTATACAATATGCTGGCTACGTTGTTTCCAGATCGGATAGATATCGGAATTGGCAGAGCTCCCGGAGGTTCAGCAGAAGTAACAAGCGCATTATCCGATCACTTTCTCCAAAATGTTTGGAACATGCCCGCATCGCGAAAGGATCTGCTTCATTTTATATACGATGATCATCCTGAAGACAGCGAATTTGCAAAAATCAATGCCGCTCCAATACCGGATAAAGCTCCTGTCCCCTGGCTCCTGGGAACCAGTAAGAAAAGTGCATTGCTGGCTGCAGAATATGGGATGGCCTACGCATTCGGATTATTTATGAGCGACAAGGATGCTGCAGAAATTTTAGATTGCTATTATCAAGCATTCAAGCCTGGGAGTAATAGGCATCCGCAAGCAATCCTCACAGTTACAGCATTTTGTGCAGAGTCAACTGAACGCGCTGAAGAAATCGCCATGAGTTCCCTAGTATGGAACATCCAGAGAGGGAAAGGAGAAGGTCACTCGGGAGTACCTTCAATAGAGGATGCAAAACAATATAGACTATCAGAAACTGAAAAAGACGCATTGGAAAAAATGAAGAAAAAAATGATCATTGGTAATCCGGACGAAGTCAAAAATAACCTGCTAGATTTGCAAAAGCGCTATAAAACAGATGAAATTATGATTGTGACAATAACCTATGCACCTGAAGATCGGATTAAATCTTATCAATTGATTGCGAATGGGCTGAAAAATAGAGAAACCATGATTTAGAGGGAGTTCCCTCTTAACAAATCCTTCATTTAAGGTATAATATTATCTGTGAAAGGCTGTAGAAAAGACTATTATTTAGCAATATAGTTATTTAGCTGCAGTCAACTGATATAAGTTGAAAGCGAGTGGGATATATGGGTCGTAAATGGAATAACATCAAGGAGAAAAAAGCATCTAAAGATGCAAATACAAGCCGCGTTTATTCAAAGTTTGCACTTGAAATCTATGTAGCAGCAAGACAGGGTGAACCGAATCCTGAATCAAACCAGGCTTTGAAATTCGTCCTTGAACGGGCAAAGACTTATAATGTACCAAGAGTAATCATTGACCGCGCCATTGAAAAAGCAAAAGGCGGAGGCGAAGAAAGTTACGACGAGCTTCGCTACGAAGGCTTTGGTCCTAGCGGCTCAATGATCATTGTTGATGCTCTTACAAATAACGTGAACCGTACTGCTTCAAATGTACGTGCCGCTTATGGAAAGAACGGCGGAAACATGGGAGTGAGTGGATCTGTATCCTATATGTTTGATCCAACAGCAGTAATCGGCTTTGAAGGCAAAACAGCTGATGAAGTTCTTGAAATTTTGATGGAAGCTGATGTCGATGTTCGCGATATTATCGAAGAAGAAGACACAGTGATTGTATACGGAGAACCTGACCAGTTTCATGCGATCCAGGAAGCGTTAAAGAATGCCGGGATCTCTGACTTTACTGTTGCTGAGCTGACAATGCTCGCTCAAAACGATATCACTCTCGATCCAGAAGCACAGGCACAATTTGAAAAGCTGATTGATGCGTTGGAAGACCTGGAAGATGTGCAGCAGGTATATCATAACGTAGATTTAGGTGAATAAAAGATGAAGCAGCCCCTATGCAAATACGAGGGCTGCTTTTTTGCTTTTCTTTCGTGCTATATGGATAAACTATTAAAAAAATAGAGGGATAGCATGACGAACAAACAGTGATAAGCTGATCAAATCTATTAAGTAACATATTGAATACTAATGTAATATAGTCATTATTAAAAGGTAAAGGAGAGCAAGGGACATGGATATAAGGAAAAAATGGGACAATAAGTATGAAACAAAATTAGCCAATATGAATCCGCCGGTACCAAATGAGAGACTTTTGCATATTGCTCCAAGCCTTCGTGGAGGTACAGCTTTGGATATTGCCTGCGGACTAGGTGGAAATAGTTTTTATCTTGCGGAAAATGGATACAAAGTTACAGCAGTGGATATTTCAGAGGTTGCAATTAACTATGTTAAAGAGCAAGCAGTCAGTAACAGATTACAGATAAAGGCTCTGGCTGCGGACTTGTCAAATCCAGTCAGTACTCTTTTTCGAGAATCGTACGATTTGGCTGTAATCACATACTTTTTAGACAGAGCACTTTTTCCGAAAGTTAAGGGTATGGTGAAAAATAAAGGCTTCTTTTTCATGGAGACCTTCTGTAGAACTACGGAAGGCGGGAATCAAGCAATCTCAGAAAAGTACAAACTAGAATCCAATGAATTGCTTAAAGAATTCATGGATTGGAAGATTCTTTTTTTTGAAGAAAATGAACAGGAAGGCAGGCAGACCATCTTTTGCCAAAAATAAAAACAGGCATATGCCTGTTTTTATTTTTTATTCTTTAACTGCAAATTTCCTTTATTGAACATGGAAGTGAGTTAGAGTGAAAAAAGCATTAACACTGTAATTAAAAACATATAATTAAATTGCGGCATTAAAGGAGGGGAAGCTATGTATAATATTCTGTTGTTTACGGATTCAGGTGTAGATGATTCGTTGGCACTAATGTATGCCCTTTTGCATCCTGAACTGAATGTAGTTGGTGTGGTAACGGGATATGGGAATATAACCAAGAAACAGGCGATTAATAATACTGCAAATTTACTTAAGCTTGCTGGCAGAGAAGACATTCCAATTATTGCTGGATCAACAGGTCCCCTGTCTGGAGAACTTGCTACGTTTTATCCTGAAATTCACGGCCCAGAAGGACTTGGTCCAATCCGGCCACCTGAAGATTTAGGGGAAGTAAAGGTATTTGATATTAACAAAATTCTTGAGCTTGTGAAACAATACGCCAATAATCTGGTTATCGTTGGAGTAGGGAGGCAGACAGATCTTGCAATCCCGTTAATTCTCTACGGTCGGGAAGCTTTTGAAAGTGTCAATGCCATCTACATTATGGGTGGAGCATTCCTTGTACCAGGAAATGTCACTGCTGAAGCCGAGGCAAACTTTTACGCTGATCCTATTGCAGCGAATCAAGTGCTTGAAAAGGCGAGGAATGTGTTTTTGCATCCATTGAATATTACCAATAAAGCCATTATCCCTCCAGAAGTAATCGATTATCTAGCCGAGAACAGCCGTTCGCCATTTAAGGATCTGATTAAACCAGTGTATGACTATTATTTTGAAGCATACAAAAAAAATGTCCCAGGCATTCCAGGAGCACCTCTCCATGATGTAATAACGTTAAGTGCACTTGTAAATCCGGATCTAGTAAAATATTTGCCGCGGAGAGTAACAATTGAACTTTTCGGAGGAGCAAGAGGCAAAAGCATTGCTGATTTTCGGCCCAAACCTGATCCTGAGCCGGAAGCAACACTCGACTGGATTGGTATGGAAGCGAATATTCCTGCATTCATAGAGGATTTCACTCGTGTTTTTATGGATAGCTCTAAAGAAAAATAAATAAACGTATCCTGCGATATAAGAGATGAATGATGAAAGCCCAGCATGGCTGGGCTAATTTTATATTATATATTCTGTTTTATTTCAGCTGTCTTTTTCCGGCTGCCAACAGAATAGATCATAATTATTATACTTGTAGTAATTAATGTTCCGTGGAAGAACCACACCATTTTAGGAAGTGATAAAGCTTTCAGTAAAATAGGGGCAACCACAAATCCGAGAGCAAATCCCAATGATTTTAACAACATTCCAACACCAAAAATTCTTCCCCTGATATGATTATCCGTTTTTTGCAAAATGGTAGCATGCAATGTGGTAAAGCATGCATCAAAAACACCAGTAAAGAAGGCAAAGGGTAAAACAATCCAAAGGTTTACATTGGACAGGAAAGTGATAAAGCCTGCTGACATAAGCATTGCAGAGATAAAGAATGTAAAATAGAGACGCTTTCCTTGCATTACCCTTAACTTTGGCAAAAGGATCGTTGCCAGCACTGAACCGATACCCCATACACCCCATATTAAGCCATAATAAAAGCTTTGATTATCTGTATTGATATTTTCTGCCAATAGCGGAATCCCTAAATTATGTGAAGCACCAGCGAACGCACCTACAAGGAAAACAATATTAACCATAAGAAGCATTGGTGCAAGCATGATAAATGAATGAACTTCTTTTAAATCCCTGACAAAGGTATACAATTTCTCTTTAAACCCATTGGCTATGGCAATTTTCTCTACAGGGACTGTCGTTTTCCACTTCATTTTTAATAAAACAACAGCAGATATTATGTAGGTAGCGGCGTCAATCAGTAAGGTAACCTGATATCCGAGGAAATCAGTTATTACCCCGGCACTTATAAAACCAAAAACTAAACTGATCGAGGTTAACCGCGAGATTAAGGCATTCGTTTCAAGTACCTTATCCTGACCGAAGATTTGGGGGATTTCTGCACTGTAGCTGACTGCAAAAAAGCTGCTAGTCAATCCGATTAAAAAACAGACAATCAAGATCATAATTGGATTTGGAAAAGGAATCAAACACAGGATAATTACTGCACGGAATACGTCGGTCCAAATCATTATTTTCCTGCGGTCAAAGCTGTCGGCAAGTACCCCGGAAAATAAACTAGATATTACGCCGCCTAATGTACGAACCGCCATAGTGGCCGCCAGCCAGGTTGCGCTTCCAGTAGCTGCATACATTAAAACATTGATTGCAATCAAATCCATAAATGTTCCTAAATCGGAAAAAGCTTTTACATAAAGAAAAATTTTGCGATTTATAATGTCTCCTTTAACCTTGAAGTAAAAATGCAGTCTGTTTTATTTTAATGATTTTGAATATACTTCGCAATACGAAATTTTTAAAAATAAAATTATTCATGTTGGGAGCACTAAGCTACTTTTTAGTCGGTATATTTATATGATTTTGTTAATAAGAATTGAGCGAATGAATTTCTTTATAGGGGGACTTGGGGATGAATGGAGATGAAACCTTACTACATCCAGATACGGGTGTTACATCAGTAATGTTTGTTGAGCGATCGTTAAATGAAATTCGTTTTTGGTCAAGGATCATGAAAGAACATTCCTTATTTCTTCGGTTAGGCTTTAGAGCAGAGGATACTCAACTTATCCAAGAGGCTAATCAGTTTTACCGTTTGTTTGAAAACATTGAACAGACAGCTCATTCTTTTACAAATCAAACAGATCCTGAACAAATAAGGAGGTTTAATTCAGAAGTACAGCAGGCTGCAACCAGCATTTTTGCCTTTAAACGAAAAGTACTTGGATTAATTTTAACCTGTAAATTGCCAGGGGCAAATAATTTTCCGTTGTTAGTTGATCACACAAGCAGGGAAGCTAATTATTTTAGAAAACGATTAATTGAATTAAACGAAGGCAAACTCAAACCGCTTCCTGATGCCATTATTAAAGAAAATGTTTTCTTCTTAAGGATTATGGCCGACCATGCAAAATTTATTGGTCACCTGCTGGATCCGTCCGAAAGAAAACTAATTGACATAGCCCGAGATTTCAGTAACGATTTTGATCAGCTGATGTATCAAGCAAGAGACTTAGAATCGATGAAACCGCAATCACAAACAGTTCCATTATTAGATCAGTTTCTGGACCAAAATCGTGTGTCAGTTTCCTCTCTGCGAGATTTCAAGAAAACGGCACGTGATTTAATTGAGCAGTGCAAAATAAAGAGTATTATTCATCCGCTATTGGCTGACCATGTGTTCCGTGAAGCTGATAGGTTCCTAGAAATAATTGATATGTTTGATGCGCACCTTACAGGTGGAAACCCACAAACACAATAGCAGAAGATAAAGTTAATTTGGCGCTTAACATATCTATTATTAAAAAACAGGCCAATTTAAACCGCCTTACAAATGTATATAAAATCATTTGGCGTGCTTGAAAACCTCAAAGTTAAAGGGATGTTTAAATATAGAAAAGGAATCAAAAAAAGACCATTCGAATAAATGAATGGTCTTTTTAATGAAATAGGGATGTATTAGACAACAATCTAAATAATTCACTACTGGTTATTTGTCGAAGAGTTTCTTCTATAAGAAAACAAAGAAGTCCAAGGATAGAGTAATTCCTTTTTGATGAGGGGAAGGTAACTAAAGACAATAAAAAGCATTTCTATTTTATTTTTTCCTAGTTTACATAACATAAATTCTAGGAAGTTCTATAATGGTTTATACAAATCATCTCAATTACTAAGTATACTTAAGTTAGTGAGATGGAATTTAATTTTCTAATGAAATGTTGAATTTTATTTAAGCATTTTATTTTTGCATATTGTTGTCACTAAAATTTTATATTTAATTTCTTAATAGTTAATCATCATATTTAAAATTCATTCGTTTTGGAAATGAAATTTTCTTTCATTCTATATCATATTTCAATTGTTTTTATCTGATATCTATTAACTGTCTGATTTCTTGTTGCTTGTGTAAAAACCTTCGAAATTGTCAATTAATGCATTCCAGTTTGATTCAGTATCTTTAAGTGGTGTATCTTTAATTTATTTTTTATTATTTTAGTTTACATAATATTATTATGTAAATCCTTACTCCTTCATTTTATTTTTTCTTAGATTGTTTTATTTTTGATCATAAAGTAAGTTATTATTCGAACCCTTATTAAACTGTACTAGAGGTTAGAAGTGTAATAGTTATTGCAGGAGAGGTTTCTGCCTCTTCCTCCCTCTCAAGTCTTGGTTTTACAACAAAAAACACAGGTTAAACCTGTGTTTTGTCGACCCTTTTTCTCTCGGCTATATTTAAGTACTTCCTTGGCGTTCCGTAATATGCTAATTCACTGTATTCCGGGTAGACAGATGCAAATTGGACATAAATTGGGGCGTCAAGCAGCCATGGATAATATGTGTAAAAGCTTCTGTCTCCATAATGTATACCTGTTAAGGCTAGATCCATTTCTTTTTTAAAGATCATATATCGAATCCTGGACATATTTTTATCAAATTCCCCGTTGCTGATATAGGCCTTACCGTACAGCAAGTATTCACCATTAACCGTAATCCAATCGGCCATAACTTCATCGCGCATTTTATAGTTAATGGCTTGGTAATCGTATCTGTTCCCGATGCTTAAATATAGTTCACCGGTCATATCAGAATGTGTTAATGTATATTTCCTGCTGTCAACAGGTTCAAAAGCTGTGGCTGGTGGAATATACTTTACACTCAACTTTTCAGGGTTGAATTTGCTCATGATCCAAGGCTCCTTTCAAAAAAGAATCCTTTTTTTCATAGCCTATGCAAAATGCGCCCAATACGTTACAAATGCCTAGTTTAGGGAGTTTTTAAGCTTTTAACTTTTGTATTGATTAAATTCCACTTGCCTTTTTCATAAAACCATGTCGATTCCACTTCCGCGACGCCATCCGCATTGTAAGCTCCGTTGACTCGCTGACTGCCAGCTAAACCATAAAGAGTTTCTTTTACCTTTACTGGTTTTAATAGCCCATAAGGAAGGACCATTAATTCAGTTGGTTCATTCAATTTGCCGTCCTGGTAAAGTCCAAGTCGTTCGTATTCCTCTTTCCTGTTACTTAAGTCAAAGCTGTACGATTGGCCAGTTTCTTCAATCGTGAGGGATGCTTTATAGCCGTCTAAGAACTGGCTATTGATTGTTAATGGTTCAGGGACTGTAATGTCGGTTACTTTAAAATCTTTCAGTGTGTATAAAAAGAAATTCGATAGTCCTCCACTGCCTCCAGTTGGAATGCTGACAAAGATGTCTTTAACTCCATCATGGTTCAAATCTTGGTAAGTGGTTAAAGGATCGTACCCGCCTTCTAATTCAATTTTGTATGTTTTCCCGTTCGATGCCTTGATCTTAAGGTAGATTCTTTTTAGGAACTGTGCCCCCTCTTCAAAAGGCACACCTTTTACATAAATTGTATCCTTTTTTTTATCCCCGGTAACGTCCACTTTCTCTTCTGATACAGTAACTGTCTTATCGTGAGACTCTCCAGCGTATACTCCTGTCAGTGCTGTTAATGACATGCAAAAGAAAGCAATAAATGTCAACAGTAGCTCCTTCTTCATGAGCATCCCTCCAAAATATATAATGTTAAGTTGCCCATTAATGGTAAAAAAATGCATAAAAACCCTCTGAAAATATAAGAGGGTTTCAATTCATATTACCGCTATATCAGCGGGAAGCAAAGCTGTCACTGTACACTAAATATCAAACAAAAAGACACAGGATTAACCTGTGTCTTAAAGATGAATTATTATTGATTATCTGTTGGTAGTTCACTTTCGACTTTCCAGAGTTCATTTAGCTTTCCAGTTTCGCTTTCATCTACAAGGAATGAACCGTTCGTATAGCGGTCATTGAATCGAAGTTCTCTGGCTTTTACGGATACAGTCTGCTGTTTCTCAGTCTGGAAGAAAATTTCATCCTGATCGCGGACAACTTCTACACCGACAATTCGGTGAGGATTCGATTTCAATTCTCTTAACATGACCACTCCGCGTTTTGCACGAGAGCTTTTTTCAAATTCAGAGAGTTTCATCTTTTTCACTGCACCACGCTGTGTAGCAACTACGATGGACTGGGTGTTATCATCAATTACTTTACCGCCAACAACATAGTCGTCATCCTTGAGATTCATACCCTTAACTCCTGCAGCTCTTACACCGATTGGGCTGACTTCCTCTTCATTGAACCAAAGTGCATAACCAAGATTTGTAGACAGGAATAAATCCTTAGTTCCATCCGTGATGTGTACATCGACAACTCGGTCATCACCTTTTACGTTGATCGCAGTTAAAGGCTTCGAGTAGCGTTGTGCTTTATACTGGATTAACTCAGATTTCTTAACCATGCCTTTCCTTGTTATAAACACAAGGAATAGATTTTGGTCAAAGTCACTGATTGGCATTGCTTTGATGATTTCTTCATCCCTGTCAATCGGAACAATATTGGCCACGTGCTGGCCGAGATCCTTCCATCGGATATCAGGAAGTTCATGAACTGGCAAATATAGGTAGCTACCCTTATTTGTAAATAACAGGAGCACTTCCTTTGTATTCATGTTCAGCTGCGACAATAACCTGTCTGTGTCCTTCATTGCAAAATCCATGCCATTTGATGCCGCATAGGAACGCTGGCTTGTTCGTTTAACATACCCATCCTTGGTTACTGTTACGATTACATCCTCGCTGGCAATCAGGACTTCAAGGTTGATTTTAAGTTCTTCGATTTCCGCTTCTATTTTTGTGCGGCGATCATCTGCGAACCGTTTTTTGACATCTTTTAATTCTTTTTTGATGACAGCAAGAAGCTTCTTTTCACTGTCAAGAATAGCAGTAAGCTCTTCTACTTTCTTGGCAAGTTCCTCAGCTTCAGCCTGAAGTGCTGTTATGTCCGTATTCGTTAATCGATATAGTTGCAAGGAAACAATCGCCTCAGCCTGAACTTCAGTAAAAGCGAATTTTTTGATTAAGTTATCCTTAGCATCACGCTTATCCTTAGAAGCACGGATTGTAGCAATTACTTCATCGAGGATTGAGAGAGCCTTCATAAGGCCTTCCACGATATGCTGCCGCTCTTTTGCCTTTTGAAGGTCGTACTGTGAACGCTTCGTCACGACATCCTTTTGATGATCGATATACGCATCAAGGAGTTCAGCAAGACCCATTAAGACAGGTCGTTTTTTGTTAATTGCGACCATGTTGAAATTGTAAGTGATTTGTAAATCGCTGTTCTTGTATAGGTAGTTCAAGACTCCATTAGCATCTGCTTCTTTTTTAAGCTCGATGACAACACGAAGGCCGGTGCGGTCTGTCTCATCACGCACCTCTGAAATACCCTCGACTTTACGGTCTAGACGAAATTCATCCATTCTTTTGACAAGGTTGGCTTTATTGATTTCATAAGGAATTTCAGTAATAACGATTTGCTGCTTCCCGCCTCTGACTTCTTCGATTTCAGCCTTGCCGCGCACGATGACTTTCCCTTTGCCAGTCTGGTATGCCTTCTTGATTCCCTCAACACCCTGAATGATTCCGCCAGTGGGAAAATCAGGCCCTTTAATAACCTGCATGAGGTCATCGATCGTGCATGCTGGGTTATCCATTCGCATGAACACTCCATCGATTACCTCTGCAAGATTATGAGGTGGTATATCGGTTGCATAACCAGCAGAAATACCTGTTGAACCATTAACAAGAAGGTTCGGGAACATGGCAGGGAGTACTGTAGGTTCATTTGAAGTATCGTCGAAGTTTGGAATGAATTCCACTGTACGCTTATCAATGTCCCTTAATAATTCGCCAGCAATTGCGGATAATCTTGCCTCTGTATAACGCATCGCGGCTGGAGGATCACCGTCGATGCTTCCGTTATTTCCATGCATTTCAACTAAATAATTGCGTACTTTCCAGTCCTGGCTCATTCGCACCATTGCGTCATAAACTGAGGTATCACCATGAGGATGGTAATTGCCGATTACGTTACCGACGGTCTTTGCGGATTTTCTGAACCCTTTTTCACTCGTGTTGCCTTCAACGTGCATGGCATACAATATCCTGCGCTGAACAGGCTTTAATCCATCCCTGGCGTCAGGAAGTGCACGCTCTTGGATTATATATTTACTGTAACGGCCAAAACGGTCGCCTAATACATCTTCTAAAGGAAGGTCACGGAATTTTTCTACTGAACTCATTCGCCAGCAACCTCCTCTGCAACTGAAATATTTTCATTCTCAAGTATATTGCCGTCTTCTTCAAGGCCGAATGCGACATTGGATTCAATCCATTTTCTACGGGGTTCAACCTTGTCACCCATCAGAGTTGTTATTCTCCGTTCAGCGCGTGCAACATCATCGATTCGCACGCGAATCAATGTGCGAGATTCTGGATCCATCGTTGTTTCCCACAGCTGGTCGGCATTCATTTCACCAAGTCCTTTATAGCGCTGGATCATGTAGCCTTTACCGACTTTTTTCATTGCGCCCTTAAGCTCATCATCGCTCCATGCGTACTCTATGATCTCTTTTTTGCCAGTACCTCTGCTTACCTTGTATAGCGGAGGCAGGGCGATGAAAACTTTTCCAGCCTCAATAAGCGGCTTCATATATCGGTAAAAGAATGTCAAAAGCAGAACCTGAATATGGGCTCCATCTGTATCAGCATCAGTCATGATGATGATTTTATCGTAATTGATATCATCCACATTAAAGTCGGTACCTACTCCGCCACCAATGGCATGAATGATTGTATTGATTTCCTCGTTCTTGAAGATATCCTGCAGCTTTGCCTTTTCAGTATTTATAACCTTGCCTCGCAAAGGCAGTACTGCCTGGAACTTTCTATCCCGTCCCTGCTTGGCTGAACCGCCTGCAGAGTCTCCCTCTACAAGATAAAGTTCATTTTTAGCTGGATTTTTAGACTGGGCAGGTGTCAGTTTTCCAGAAAGCATTGCGTCCGAGCGTTTCTTTTTCTTACCGCTTCGTGCATCCTCCCGCGCTTTCCGAGCTGCCTCGCGTGCCTGGAAGGCTTTGATTGACTTGCGGATCAGCAAAGTACTGATATCAGGATTCTCCTCAAGAAAATATAAAAGGTGTTCGGAAACCACAGAGTCTACTGCAGATCTGGCTTCACTCGTACCTAGCTTTCCTTTCGTCTGGCCCTCAAACTGAAGGAGCTCTTCAGGAATGCGAACTGAAACAATCCCGGCCAAACCTTCACGTATATCCGCGCCCTCTAGGTTTTTATCCTTTTCCTTTAGAAGTCCGACTTTGCGGGCATACTCGTTGAATACCCTTGTCATTGCCGTCTTTGCACCTGCTTCGTGAGTACCGCCATCCTTCGTCCTGACATTATTGACAAACGAAAGAACATTTTCGGAGTATCCATCGTTAAATTGGAATGCAAACTCAACTTCAATCTTGCTGAATTCGCCTTCGAAGCTGACGACTGGATGAAGAACATCCTTCTCTTCATTCAAGTATTCAACAAATGCCTGGATTCCTGTTTCATAGTGGAAAACATCCTTGGCATCATGACGTTCATCTATAATTTCTATTTTTAAACCTTTCAGTAAGAACGCTGATTCACGAAGACGCTCACATAAAGTGTCGTAGTTATATGTCAGTGTCGAAAAGATTTCTGGATCTGGCTTAAAGTGAATCGTTGTACCAGTCTGGTTTGTCTTTCCAATTTTTTCAAGAGTGGTTACTGGTTTTCCGCCATTCTCAAACCGCTGTTCATAAACAAATCCATCACGTTTAATGGTGACAACGAGCCATTCTGAAAGTGCGTTTACGACGGATGCACCTACACCGTGCAAGCCGCCGCTCGTTTTATATCCGCCTTGTCCAAATTTTCCGCCCGCATGCAATACTGTAAGAATGACTTCCGGTGTCGGTTTGCCAAGCTTATGCATCCCTGTGGGCATTCCGCGGCCTTTATCCTGCACGCTAATAGAATTATCTTTATGGATTTTAACGATAATTTGATTTCCGAAGCCGCCAAGTGCTTCGTCAACAGAGTTATCAACTATTTCATAAACGAGATGGTGAAGCCCCCGTGTATCTGTGCTTCCAATATACATACCAGGTCTTTTCCGGACGGCTTCCAAGCCTTCTAGCACCTGTATGGCATCATCATTATAATCAAAAGCTTGCTGATTTCTTGCCACAAACATACCCCTTTCATTTCTTGCAAACAACATTGACGGTTTTTATGTATAGTGTCAATGATTTAATTAAGTATTCGTCTTTGTAGATAGTAAAGTGTTAAAAAGTACTCAAGTCCACCTATAAGAACACTCGTTCTCTATATTTATTTTACCATAAGAATGGCGTCTATGCTTAATTGTAGCGATTAATTAGGATTTGGCAAACGGATTTAAAGAATTAAATGGAATTTTGTCATAAAAAATCGATTAAATGGACACTGGTAAATGAATTCTTCGGCACCTCTTCATAAACTTTGTGGTTACAGCACAATCTATTCGATAACATTTTGAAAGAAGTCTTCGAGGAAAGTTGAAAAAAAAGAGTCTCAATCATGCTATAGCATGATTCCCCCCTTTTCTCCCTTGTAAATAAAATTAATCGATCCCTTTTACTATAAAAGGAGCAATTAAAAGCTTGAATAAAACTAAAATCCCAATGATTCCCGCCATTAAATTCAGCAGCCGTACAGCAACATAAGAACAAATTCTCTTTTTACGGAGGGCAAATATATGAGAAGTACAAAGGTTTTTGTCCTGGGTGCATCTTTGATCTTGTTTTTAGCACTTACTGCCGGAGGTATCTTCAGGCGTGATGATATCAAAGCCGATCATTATGGGACACCTGTCCAATCAGAAGGAAATCCGATGATGATCAAACCAGGGGCTAGCAGCCAACATATGGTTGAAATCAATAATGTTCAAATGGGAGAAGGAATAAAGAAGCAGCTTGATACACAGCAAGAGGTTACGCGAATTCATCATAACAAAAAAGATACAAGCCATTACTATGATCACGAGGCGACCGTCGATTTTTTAAACGAACCAAGTGCTGAAGATATTGACCAAATTACCCGTGACATTAAAGGCTGGGTAGTAAATAAGCATTTCGATTCGATCTATATTTTTAGATCGACGGTGATGGAAACACCTGAAATGATTGATTATTTTAAAAAGAGAACAAATGTAGAATATGTCGAGCCTAATTTTATCTTGATGCAAAATCAAGTTAACTTGCCTAATGATCTGCTTTATCAGGAAAATTATCAGTGGAACTTACCTGTGATTGGAACTGAACAAGGATGGGATATTACGCGCGGTTCAGAAGAAATTGAAATCGCAATTGTTGATACAGGAGTGGATCTAGATCATCCGGAACTGAAAAACAGGCTTGTAAAAGGATATAACGTACTGAATGAAAATAATGAGCCAGATGATGATAATGGACATGGAACTCATGTGGCTGGAATCATTGCATCAGAGACAAACAACAATGAAGGTGTTGCAGGCATAACGTGGTTCAATAAAATAATGCCTGTAAAAGCAATGGGAGCAAAAGGGTATGGTACAACGTTTGATATTGCAAGAGGCATAGTTTGGGCTGTCGACAATGGAGCAGATGTCATCAACCTTAGCCTGGGAAATTACCAGCCCTCACAAGTGCTAGAAGAAGCTGTACGATATGCTTATTCAAAAAATGTTGTGATGGTATCAGCAGCGGGCAATGACGGCTCAGATCAGCCAACCTATCCGTCAGCTTATCCTGAGGTGCTGAGCGTGGCGGCTGTCGATTATGACGGAAAAAGGGCCAGCTTTTCGAATTATGGTGAGTACATTGATATTGCTGCTCCAGGTGTCTATATTCCCAGCACCTATTTTAATAAGCAATATGCTTCCTTGTCCGGTACCTCAATGGCCGCACCGCATGTAGCCGGCCTTGCCGCTTTAATTAAGTCAGCAAATCCTGAATTAACGAATACCCAGGTGATCAATATCATAAAAAACTCAGCAATCGATCTAGGCGAAAAGGGTAAAGATATTGATTTTGGCAATGGGTTGATTGATGTAAATTCTGCACTGCAGCAAGCAAAAACAAATAAAGTGGAAACCGAAAAATATCGAGGCAGTCTATTCCAGTTGTTTAGATAAAAAGATTTTTCAAGTAGAAAAGAGCACTTCTCTTATTTAGGAATCCTGAAAATCAAACATATCTCAGCTTTCCGATAAGCAAAAAAAGCTCATCCAGGACGGATGAGCTTTTAAATATTAGGAAACAATCTTTTCCAAAACAGTCAAACAAAAAATCATTGCATTACATATGTTTCTTTAGTCACTCTGTCCAGCAATGGACTCATGTTCCCTGCTGACAGAACAAACAATTCATGCATGGCCCTTGTACAGGCGGTATACAGCAATTTCCTCTCTTCTTCTCTTTGATATTCAGAAGCGTCGAAGATCAGGACAGCATCGAATTCTATTCCTTTAGCAAGATACGCTGGGACTACATTAATGCCTGATTCAAATGTTAATGTGCCTTTTTCAATCAGTCTGGCATCGTGCTTTTGTTTGATTGCTTCGAAGGCTGATTTGCTTTCCTTTGCAGTCTTGCAGATGATCGCGATATTTTTATGTCCCGCTTCTTGCATCTTCTTAATTATTTTACTTGCTTTGGTTACTTGATCATTCATGTCCTCAACTTGAACAATCACTGGTTTTGGGCCAGTTCTGTTAAATGGTTCAATTAATTCTCCGCCATCAATCAACTGGCGGGTGAATTCCACAATCTGCCTGGTGGAGCGATATGTTTTTGTCAATCTATAGGTTTCTTTTTCTCCAAAATCTAGTTCGGATTCTGCCAAAATGGTTGGAGCTCCTGTAGGACCCGAATAGATTGCCTGGTTTATATCTCCGAGCAGCGTCATTTTGCTGTATGGGAACATCATTTTTATATAAGCAAATTGGAATGGTGTATAATCCTGTGCTTCATCGATAAATACATGGCGAATGGATGTATTTGATTTTCTGCCTTCCACTAAGTCTTGCAAATATAAAAACGGGGTTGCGTCCTCGTATGCTATGAAACGTTTTTCTAAATTGCTGATTGAAAATGCACATGATTTTTCCCAGCCATCAGGGAGAACAGCATTTTTTTCGTGACCATGTTTAAAAAAGTCGATAAAAATGGCTCTTGTGTCAACAAACCTAAGTTTTTTAACAGAGTTAAACAGCGGCTTAAAACGTTTTTTAACAACCATTTCAGTAAGCCATTTTTGTTCGCGGTCATAATCATTGAAGGTATCATTTACTGCACCTTGTTTTTGCTGGCTCTGTTTAAAAGCTTCGAGATAATCCTCATTTTCAAGGAATTGGATCTCTCTTTCTACCCATTCTTGTTTTTGTTCAATTTTTGATTTCTTTTTCAATTCCTTGATGAGCCACTCTTTAACCAGCTGTATCCTATTGGGTATCGAAATCTTTTTGTCAATGGATTCGTAGAAGGCTGAGATGTCTTGTTTGGAAATGATCATCCGCTTTTTAAAACCAATGTTTTTAAAAGGGAGTTTTTCCTTTGATAATTTTTCAGCATATCTGTCTAATAGGAATTTAAAATCAAGGCTGGATTTAAATCGGATGCTGTCTTTGCGCACAAAAAATGATTCATCTTTTTCTGCTTCTAATAAAAACTCCATTTGTTCAAAAGGATCCTCAAGTGTATAATCACTTCCAAATCTTGTAGCCAGATATTCCTGAAATGTTGCCTGCTGCATATTTTCTTCACCAAGCTCAGGCAGTACAGTGGCTACATAGCTATTGAATAAAGGATTTGGTGAGAAAAGCATGATGTTTTCTGACTTTATAATATTTCTGTATCTATATAAAAGATAAGCTACCCGCTGCATGGCCGCGGATGTCTTGCCGCTTCCGGCAACCCCCTGGACAATAACAAGGCTGCTGGAATCATTTCGGATAATCTGGTTTTGTTCCTTCTGGATTGTCGCTACAATTGTCTTCATTTGCGTGTCAGCGTTGTTGCCTAATACTTCCTGGAGCATCTCGTCACCGATTGTTACACCGGTTTCAAACATTGCCTTAATTTTTCCTGCCTTGATGACAAACTGGCGTTTAAGCTCTATTATTCCTTCGATCATGTCAGTATCAGTTTTATAGTTAGCTGGTCCTGGAGAGTAGTCATAATACAGGCCAGAAATCGGTGCACGCCAGTCATAGATAAGGAAGTTCTCTTCTTTTTCATCCATTAGCGAAGCGATACCAAGGTATATCTTTTCTGTCTGGCTCTCACCATTCTCCTGAAAATCAACCCTGCCAAAATAGGGGGAAAATCTAAGACGGGATAGAGTTTTCAGCTGCTTGATCATTTGGGATTGTGTACGTTCACGCTCTGATAGGAGTGCTGCTTGCTGTTTGATACTAGTGAATGTTTCTTCGACATCATCGGATTCATCGAAGTTTACAGTTACGTCTTCCCAGAATGTTTTTCTTAACTGGAGTGCATCTGAGCCAACCCCACTAGAGCTTTCATTCCATTTTTCCGCTTTTTTGTCGATCTCCTTTATAATGAAATCCACACGGTTCTGTTCATTTTCCAGGTTTTTCAGCTGTTTTTCTTCCATGAAAATTCACTCCCCAAAATCATGCTCTTTTATTTGACATTTGTTTTACTTTGTGTTAATGTTATATTAGAGTTTTTGTGTATATATACTAACACTTTTATTAGAATCAACTTCCATTTTACTATGTGCATATTTATAATTCAAATACATTTTTTGTCGAATGCACCTTAATATAGGTGTTTTTTTATTTTTCTATTTGACTGTATTGAACTTTACAGTTGATTTACAATTCACTATCGAGTTTGTAAATCAACAATAACCTTTTACCATCCACTCTAAACGTAAGAAAGCCGCGATGCTGTTCACACAGCTCGCGGCTTTCTTCTTTCTTTCTGTTATTTACTTAGTTTAATTACAGTGGCTAGATTTGCAGCCAGCCTTTCCACATATACACTGGCATTCTCGAATGCATCCGACAGAGGGATAATTCCAGGTACGATGCTGAAAACAGCATCTATGCCATGTTCATGAACAACATGGCTGTCATAGCCTACATTGCCTGCGATAGCGATTACTGGAATACTGTGTTTTTTTGCTGTTTTCGCAACTCCGATTGGCGTTTTGCCAAAAATCGTCTGTCCATCAATCTTTCCTTCACCGGTAATGACGAAATCTGCATCCTTCAGCTGATCTTCAAGTGCAGTCGCCTCTAGGACAATATCTACGCCTCTTTTTAACTCTGCCGACAGGAAAGCCATTAAGCCGCCTCCAAGGCCGCCGGCAGCACCAGATCCAGCAATCTTTTCGATATCCTTGCCAACATCTCTGCGAATCATCTGTGCATAATGAATTAGGTTTCCATCCAAAAGTCTCACCATTTCAGGGTTAGCCCCTTTTTGAGGTCCGAATATGCTGGAAGCCCCTTTTGGTCCAGTAAGCGGGTTATCGACATCGCATGCAACTTCGATTGAAACAGATGCCACGCGAGGATCCATATTGGACATATCAATTGCGGCGATGTTCCCCAGTGCGCCCCCTCCATCACCTATTTCGTTTCCTTCAGAATCAAGCAGCTTAATGCCGAGAGCTTTTGCCATGCCGGCTCCGCCATCGTTCGTAGCGCTGCCGCCAATTCCAATAATGATTCGATCGATTCCATAATCAAGAGCGGCTGCTATTAATTCACCTGTACCCCTTGTAGTTGTGATTAATGGATTTCTTTTTTCAGCTGGAACAAGATGCAAACCAGAAGCGGCAGCCATTTCAATTACAGCGGTCTTTTCATCACCCGATATTCCAAAAAATGCTTCGACGGATTCTCCAAGTGGTCCTGTGACCGTTTTCGAAATGATCTTGCCCCCTGTCGCATCAACGAGTGATTGGACAGTTCCTTCCCCTCCATCGGCCATGGGAACTTTAATAAAATCAGCATCAGGAAGAACCTTTTTCATCCCTTTCTCTATTGCCAGGGCTGCTTCAAGTGCAGTCAAGCTTTCTTTAAATGAATCAGGCGCTATTACGATTTTCATGCGCGGCTTCCCCTTTCATTGCTGGATCCGGATTATCAAAACTGGATAAACCTATAAGATAGTGAAAAATCCTTATCCGAAGAACTTAAAAATCCCAAAAATCAACGTGGACACAATCGCTAAAGTTAAACCAATTAAAGTTTCGTAAGGGATTACTTTTAGACGCTCTTTTATTTCCATATTTACACTGCCACCTGTTGCATGGAAGAAGCTTCCGTGAGGGAGGTGGTCAAGTACAGTTGCACCGGCATGAACCATTGCGGCACCTGCTAATGCTGTTACACCCATTTCAAGTATGGTTGATCCGAACACCTGTGATGCAACTGCTGTACCTGCAGTAGTTGAGGCTGTAGCGGCTGACATGAAGATACCAGATACAGGAGCAAGTACATAACCAGGCAGACCAAAAGCTTCTAAACTATTTATGACAACATCCTTCAAACCTGAATTAGCGATAATTCCAGCAAGTGTTCCTGTTCCAAGAAGCATGATTGCAACGCCAGACATTTTGCCTAGGCCTGCTACAGCATAATCATTGATTTTTCTAATGTGACCCATTGCCAGTGCACCAGCAATCCCACCGACTGGCAAAGCGATCATTGGGTCGATATTGATATCAAACAACGGGCGAAGAGCAAGCAGGACAATCGTGACTAATGGAGCGACGATAGCCGGAAAAATCAGCGGCAGCTTTCCGTTGTGCTGCGTCTCACTTTCCTGTGCTGTAACACTTGAACCTTTGTTCACTAGCTTCTTAGCTAAAATATACGTGACAGTAAGTCCGAAAATGGCTGGGATAATTCCAGCCGCCATAACAGAAGTCAAAGGGATTTGGAAAGCATCTGCTGCAGCAATTGCATTCGGATTTGGTGACATGATATTGCCGGCTTTACCGCCTCCGATCATAGCAAGCAAGATAGCTGTTTTAGAGATGCCTGCTCTGTTAGCAATTGCCAATGCGATAGGAGATACAGTAATTACAGCAACGTCGATGAATACTCCAACGGTTGTCAGGATCATTGTCGCAATTGCAAGTGCAAGCAAAGCGCGAGTTTCTCCTACTTTTTTTACAATCGTTTCTGCAATTACGGCAGCTGCACCAGATTCTATCAAGACACCTGCAAGAATACCTGCAGCAAGAATTCTTAATACAGCTGGAATGATGCCTTTAGCACCTTCCATCATCAATGTAACTGTATTCGTGACATCAACACCGCCCACAAGTCCACCGATAAGTGCGCCTGCAATCATTCCGTATGCTGGGGATACTTTTTTAAGAATAAGAAATATTGCAACAATTAGTGCTACAATTGCGCCGAAAGCGCTTACTTGTACATCCACTGTAATTCCTCCTTGTGTCTAGTTGTATCATAATTGTAAGCGCTATCTATAGGTATTTCATTATACAAACGTTCAAAAAAAGACCTGTTCTATCACAGGTCTCTTGTGCAAATGCACAACTATTTCATTTCGTTATTTAATAGAGCGATATAAAGATGCAGCAATTCGGTAGTTTTACGTGGGTCCTTGCCTGTGATTTCAGTGATTTTATCCAGCCTGTACCTTAATGTGTTCCGATGTATGTATAGCTGGTGCGCAGTACCATTCATGTCCCCATTCATTTCGATAAACACTCGTAATGTTTCAGTTAGTTCGCCTTTTGGGTCTTTTTTTGATAAAAGGGCGATGAGTGGCTCCAAATCCTCGGTCAGTCCCTCTCTGGATGCCACAAGTAAAAATACAGGAAGATAAAAATCTTTATAAGTAAAAATGTGCCTTTCAGCTTCTAATTTTAAACCTGCAATCAGTGTGTTAGATGCCTGAAGATAGGATTTTGCTGTGCCGGTAAGTCCACCATGATAGTCCCCAATCGCTATTTTCACATCCATTTTTAAATACTCTTTCATTCCATTATGCCAGCCTTCAGCGATGTTTATTAGATAAGCCAATACTTTGGTAGTTTCTCCTGAAGGGACTTTCTTTAAAATGACAATCCTGTCGTGCTGCATCAAAAATAAATCTTCTTTTTCCAGCATGTTTTTCAGAAAGGAAAAAGATTTCTTGCGATCTGGAGTTAATATTATCATCGCTGATCTTGGCAGCTCCAAGTCAATGCCGAGGCGTTTGGATCGTTCAAGAAAGAGAGAATCAAATTTGCCTTCAAAATGAAGAATCTGGCTGACTAGCTCTTCCCTCAGCCGTTCGTCCCACTGGATTTCATTCATGAGTACAGCTTGCTGAAGGCTTAGCTCTGCGGCCATCCGCACAAGTTCGCCGTAATTAATTATTTCATCAGGTGGTCCTGTAATTCCAATGACACCAACAATTTTTCCCTCGAATGTAATAGGAAGATTTATACCCGCTTTAACGCCATTCAACTTTTTCGCTTCTTCTTCACTGATTGCGAAGCCCTGACCCTTGTCAAGCACCATGACTGCTCCCTCATGGTAATCGTCTATCCGATTTTTATCGCCGGAGCCAATGATGACTCCTCGGTTATCCATCACATTTATGTTCCAGCCGATGATGCCCATTGTACGATCGACAATTTCCTGGGCGAGCTGCTTGTTTAAAAACTCCATAGAAAATACCTGCCTTGAAACAAATATGTTTCTTTCCATTATGGCGGATTAATGCCATAAACAAAAGCGAAAGCGTGTGAACATAAGTCCCCACGCTTCCGAATTATCTAGTCAATGCATGTTCTACTTTTATGCATCTGTCCATGATGACTGTGTAGCCTTTTTCCTTTAAAAAGTTGTAAGCTTCTTCATTTTCAATGCCAAGCTGTGCCCAGAAAACATCAGCATCCCTTTCGGCAAACTCTTTCGCAAGTTCTGGAAGGTATTCTGAACGGCGGAAAATATTGACGATGTCTATGTGGCCTTCAATGTCCTTTAAAGTCTTCACTGCCTTGACTCCCAGAACTTCATCAACAGTTGGATTTACCGGTATAATTTCGTAGCCGGAAGCCTGCATGGCCTGTGACACCATATATGAGGTGCGCTGAGGATTATCGCTTAATCCGACTACTGCGATCCTTTTCGCTTTTTTCAAGATTTTCCCGATTTCTTCCCGGCTTGGATTCTCAATTGCCATGTGTCCCTCACTCCTATGAATGTATTTATATCCCATTTTATTTTAACTCAAGATGTTAAAATGAGACATAATCTTGCCTATTACCTATGTTTTCTTTCAATAAATGAAAATACTTGCATCTTACCACTAAATAAAAAAACGTTATACCGATAAATGTATAACGTTTCAAGCTGTAGACAAACTTGGAAAATCAAGTTTGTCTACAGCTTTTTTTATTTAGTTGATCTTTAATACTAGTCTGTTGATTTCCGTTCCAGGCGCTTCGCTTTCCGCGG
>NZ_JBALSS010000015.1:45570-48846 GCF_036967045.1 Bacillus sp. JJ1609
GTATCTTTGTTGACAAACTGAAACGTTATACCAATAAAGGTATAACGTTTCCAATGATGACATCTTCACGCTTTATTTTTGAGTTTCATCCTGCCCATGGTAAATTGGTCTGTGACGACAGCAATCATTGTTCCAAGGATTAATCCGTTGTTCAGGAGCGAAACAAGTGCTGGTGGAACGTCTCTGAATGCTTCACCAGGGACGAACATAGAACCCACTCCTGCCAGCAATGAAATTCCAATGACAAGTCTTGTTCTGTTCTTGTCTGATTCACGATCGAATTCGGAAAAAGCAATACCGATCATATTTGCGAAAATGACAAAAGTTACTGCATACCCCACTGGTGCTGGCAACGAAGCAAAGAACGACATTGCACCTGGTAAAAGGCTTGCGGCAATGATCAAGAGAGAACTGATCACAAATGGAAGCAGCTTCGTGATTCCGGTCGTAGCAATAAAACCAGCTGCTCCTGAAATAGGAACAGAACCAATTGCCGAAAACACACCTCCAAGAATTTGGTTAACTCCTGCGGTAAACCCACTTGCACGATAGCGCATCTCTCCTTCAACATTTCCTTTTTCTTTCAAGACCTGTCCGGTAACCCGGATGCTTGCAAGCATATTTGTGATTAACAAGAAGGTGATAAAAACGGAAGTCACCATCAAACCAGAGTCAAATACCGGCTTACCGAAAGAAAAAATTTCAGGTAGAGCAAATGCTGGGCCTTTATAGGAATGTAAACCTTCCCCTAAACCAAGTAATGTATAAAGTATCCAACCGGCTGCTAGGCTAACCAGGATCGAATACTGGCTGACCCACCGGATTCTATGTCTGGATAAATAGAATGTTAAAGCAACCATTACGATGCTGAACAATGCGACTTTAAGGTCTATTTGATTAATACCGCCGCCCAGTCCCATCATGCCTTTCATGAAAGAACCGCTTAACTGGATAATCAACAGGAGCAAATATATACCATTGACGACAGGCGTGAACAATTGAGCCAGTTTTTCTATCAGCTTGAACAAACTTAGTAGAAAAAAGACTAACCCGCTAATAATCATTGCGCCTTCAAGTGCCTGCAGCGTTTCGATTTTGGAAGAAAACAGCGTTGTACTTAAACCTGCATAAATAGTGAAAACTCCCCACCAAAGCCCCGCAGGCCCTTCGTTGATTGGCATTCTATGCCCTATCAAAGCCTGAAGCAGACTTGATATCCCAAGTACAAACATTGTACGCTGGACCATCCCTGTAGTTTCAATAGGATTCAAATGGTATATATCCGCGATGGCGATTGGTGCGACGATCGAGCCCGCAATGATAAAAGCCATCCATTGAATCGCCGAAAGACTAGTTTTCATGTTGAAAATCTCCATTATCAATTATTTTTCGTTACGTTTTTTTCCTCGCCTAATTTTAATGCTGTCCATGCTGAACTGTCGGCAAAAAAGCGGGACCAGGTGGCGATACCTGCTAAGTTGTATTTTTTAGCCAGCTCGGCCCGCTTTTTCAATGACAATTCATCTTCAAGCCAAATTTTATAATTCGTTTTATCCTTATGATTAAAATGTTCTGCGTAATTTTGGCCGCTTTCAGGGTCATATTTCACAACAACCTTATTGTCGTTCAGCCATTCCTTAGCCTTTGCCATCGATAATGATTTTGAACTAACTTCAATTGTGCCATCCTCTGTTTCCTTTTCTGACCATAGTCTTGTATACAATGGCACACCAAGGATTAACTTCTCTTTAGGCACAACCTTAAGCAAGTTTGCTAAATTTTTTTCCACCCATGGCAGCGATGAAACGCTTCCGGCAACTGGCGAGCTTGCCCAGTGTTCATCATATGCCATAACAGCTATATAATCGACCGATTTCGCCAGCTTCTCCCTTTCGTAAAATTTAGACCAATTCCCACTATCGGACTGGAAGGTTACATCCAGTGACAAAACGAGGCCCGCTTCACGGAAATAGGGTGAAGCTTCCCTAACAAATTGAGTCACTAATGGCCCATCTTCGGGGTTGACATTTTCAATATCCAAATTAATTCCTTGAAGCTCATACATATTGCTGTAGTGGAGAAGCTGGCGGATCATGTTCTTTCTCGTTTCAAAATTCTTGAAAGCATCATGTGTCATTTCCGGATCAAATGCATTTGTGAATAGACCCCAAACATGGAATCCTTTAACCCTTGCCCATTTGCTGTATTCTGCCGAAGCTAAACTTTTTATTTCACCATCTGCTGAATTAAGATGAAACCACGTTGGAGACACCACATTCACGCCTGGCATTTCAGGTAATCTTGCCGTGTCCGGGTTTTTGGAGTAGACTGCCTCCCAGGTTAAATGTATGGGACCTGCTAAAACAGGCAACTTTTTAGGAAGAATGTTCCTTGTCACTGATATTTTCTCTGTCTTACCAGGAATGATAAAATCTTTATGCAAATAACCTGCCACGCCGTTTTCCTTTCTGACGAAAAAGTAATCTTCTTTCTCGGATTCTATATAGAGTCTTTCACCATTTGCTGCTTCTGCTGTATATGGATGATCCAGACCTGGCCCTGAACGTAATCGCAGTTCTTCTTGATGGACATCCTCACCTGTAACTTTACCTTGCCAAACCTTCTCTCCATATGTTTGGATAAGGATTGCTTTCGTTTCTTTTAAGATTTTAAAAATATGAGGATAATAGCCGATGACCGGATCTAATGCCACATAGAGCTTACCATTTTTTGAATGGATAGGGGTCATCTGGAGCTTTACAGATTTTTCATTAATAAAATAGGTAAGAGAATCTGTAGGCATTTGCACTACCTTGTCAGCCGTGGTAAAAATCACCGAGTTCGATTTTCCATCAAATACGATCGATTCATCGAGCTTTTTCAAAAAATCAAGCGGGACATAAACTGTATTTTCGTGAAATAAAGCATTTCCAGCCTGCTCACCTTTATAAATAATCGGAGATTCTCCTTTAAAGTATTCCAATTTTTCTTTTGAAGCAAAAGGATAAAGCAAATAGTATATGCTTGAAGCTATTAAGAAAGCGGAAAAAATAAGACCCGCTAAAATGATCTTTTTAGATATATATTTTTTTTCTTTTATCTTGAGCTCTGCCATTAGATTCACCCCTAGTAACTATCGTACTGAAAGAAACTGGAAATGAGAAGGGGTTTTTACATGATGGGTAAAGTTAAAATCTCGCCGACTAGTAGATATTCTTCACTCAGCCAATTGAAAAAGGCTTCCAATAACGAAGCCCCAGCTTGTCGACAAAGATA
>NZ_JBALSS010000015.1:49001-82651 GCF_036967045.1 Bacillus sp. JJ1609
ACGGAAATCAACAGACCTGGTTTTACTTTCCAACCATAAACAAAAACTGTAGGTAAGCTTGCTTTCATCAAGTTTATCTACAGTCTGAGGCTTCCAATAAGGAAGCCCCGATATTAATAACTTGTAAATCTAAGGATTTTCTGAATCCAGTAGATTATATATTTAAATGGAGTCATCGTGTCTTCATTCTCTTCGTATTCAAGGGTGAAATTGCCGTCCTCATTACTCCAAAGTCGCTTGAAATATTGATCTACGTCTTTAACTACCTGACTATCAGCAGGTGCGGTAATTTTTAGGTTTGTCTCCAAATTGAAGTCATCGAGATTTCTTCTAGTAAAATTGGCTGAGCCGCCAAGAACTGTTGCTTTATCCTTGCGGTCAAAATAAATCATTTTTGTATGGTATTGTTCTTCCCCGGCATCATACCATTTGATATGAATGTTCTTGCTGCCCAGCTTTTGCATTTCCGCTGATACCGGTATATTAGGAAGCCCCGACTTTTGGTTGCCGAAAGCATTTGTATTTGGGTCAAGAATGATATTTATCTCAGCGCCGCGGTCTGCAGCCTTATCAATTTCGTCAATGACCTTCCTTTCGGCAAGATAGAACATTCCGATCCAGACTTTTTCGCCTTTTTCTGTTTTCTTAAGCTCATCGAGAAGATGATTGAATATCTTGCCTTCTGTCAAAACCTGTACCTTTATTTTGCCCGTTTCCTTAGCAGCCGAAAACTCAGGGAGATTGCTCCCGCCTGAAAAATCAGACACGGCCTGCTCTGACTCCAAAATGTCCCCAATGACATTTCCGCTCGTTTCAAATGCGATATTAGAGTGAAATCCGCTGGCATCATGCGGATTTGCAGAGGCAACGATCGCCGTTTTTTCAGTTACAAAGATTTTTCGGTGATTCGCTTTCAAGTTTAGCAATTCAAGGTAGGACCTTAAAGTTACATCTGGTGCGTTTTTTGCCATCGGATTCGGGATCCAGCCTTCCCCAGACTGGCCAAACCATTGGAAGAATACCCTCCAAATGCCAGTGTATAATGGATTAGAATCACGTAACGGATCAAGTTTAGTGAAGATAACCTCTATACCATTTTCACGCAGTTCCTTCAGGGTATCCGATTTATGCGATCCATAGGTAAGATTGATTTCATCTGTAATAAAGACAACTTTCAAATTCTTATGCTTCTTTTTTTGGGCAATCAATTTTTCACTAATGTTTTCGCTGATTTCTGGATAGCCCATATCCTTTTTATAGTAATCATTGAAAAGGAACATATCCAAAACGATAAATTCCTCAGCTTCTCCGATTCTTTTTAGGACCGTATTAAAAATCTCCTGCTCGAATTTTTTTTCGCCATCTTCATCTGTGTAGGTTAAATCATATAAAAACCGGACATCCTTGACTTTATGGATCTTTCCTTCATAAGACAGCCCGTCTGGCAATTCCTTATGTGTATGATGGTAGATTGTAAATCCCACAATCAATGCAAGTATGAACAGAATCAGCATCTTTTTGCTTTTCAATAATTTCTTAGCCATCCCCATATGATAAGACTCCTTAATTTTAATACTATTCTTATTTACTATTTAAGTGAGTTATAAACTTACCTAGCAGCCAACAGCTCTTTGAAAAGCAACAATCAATGCGAAAACAGTCTATATTAAAGATTTGCATGGAGTTTTTATTAGAACATGGTAAAATAAAAGAACCGTAAAATCTTTAAAGGAGAATATTTCATGGCATTAAACGCAATTATTATTGTCCTGGCTTATTTGCTTGGATCGATACCATCCGGCTTAATTGTAGGCAAGCTATTTTTTGGAAAAGACATCCGTGAACATGGCAGCGGGAATTTAGGAGGAACCAATACTTTCCGTACTTTGGGGGTGAAAGCTGGACTTGCAGTCAGTATTGCTGACGTATTAAAGGGTACTCTGGCAGCATTCTTACCAGTTATTTTTGAAGCTGACATGCATATGCTTGCTGTTGGTGTCTTCGCAGTAATCGGCCATATGTATCCAATATTTGCAGGTTTTCGCGGTGGCAAGGCAGTTGCGACCTCAGGTGGTATCCTGCTTGCATATGTACCTTTATTATTTTTGTTCATGCTCTTATTCTTTTTTATCAGCCTGTACATCACAAAATATGTTTCCTTATCCTCCATACTAACTGCTATTGCAACCTTTATTTACGCCCTTTTTACCAGGGACGTTCCACTGATTGTGGTAGTAGCTGTTCTTGCATTTTTCGTCATATACAGGCACCGGGCCAATATTACCCGCATCCGCAATAAAACTGAACCAAAAATTAAATGGCTATAAAGTAGAATGCCGGCAAACCATATGGTTTGCCGGCTTTTTATTTGCGGACAATGCCTGATGCTTTCATGTATGGCAAAGAAATGTAGGTTCATCCCATTTGATTTCGTATTAAGATAGTTCTAAATAAGGAATATTTTTGTTCTTTATTACAAACAAAACTAAAAAACTGGTATAATCTAAATATAAATGTCATATAAATTCGAAAGATATCGAAATTAGGTAACCCACATCAATGAATAGAATTCCTAATGACCTGTATAAGGATGCCTTTAAACAAGTTTTGATCCAATAATTTTTTAGAAGAGAAGTGATATCATGCAAAATTCATATAGAAGCCTATGGCTTGCTGAGAATGATAAGCACGAAATTAAAAGCACAAAACAAGAAATGTTGATCCATCCTCCTGCTTCAATAACTAACAAGCCTGCACCCAAAAAATCAGTATCAAGCAGCAAACCAAGCAAACCATTTACATATCCCGGATTCTTACATTTTCAGCAAACTCACTTGGTCCTTTCTGATTTAAAAGAAAGAAAGTCTAGTTTAGAACAGGAGTGTGACAGGCTGGATAAAGAGATTCTTAGTAAGCAGCACATGCTCCAGCAGTTGAATGGTAAATTTGAGGCTGTGATAAATGATTATCAAGCTGCCTCTGCAAGCAAATTAGCAGCAGGACTCGCACATGAAATCAGAAACCCACTGACTACAATCAAGGGGTTTATTCAGCTGTTAAAGCCTGAATTTCAAAACATTGGGAAATCGGAATTTGCCGATGTTGCTTTAGAAGAAATTGATCGCGCGAATGGTTTGCTTAGCGAATTTTTATCCATTTTCAAACCTGGATCTTCAGGAAGAAACAAGATTTCCTTAAACTCTTTATCTAAAACAATCGGCAACCTTTTTGCAAGTGAAGCACTACTGAAGGAAATTGAGTTGACAGTCAAGGTTCCGGAAGAAGATGTTTTCGTATGGGCAGATGAAAAACAACTAAAACAAGTGGCTTTGAATCTGCTGAAAAATGCATTTGAAGCGATTGAGGAAAGTGATGTTATTCAGGGTGAAATTACGATAACTATTCATATGGTTGATGGTTATGCGAAATTCAGCATAATTGATAATGGAGCTGGCATAACAGAAACTGAGGCGGCAAAAATCTTCACTCCATTTTATACAACAAAAGAAAATGGTACCGGAATTGGCCTGGTCATTTGTAAGCAAATCATCGAGGAGCATGGAGGAAGGCTAAAAGTAAGATCAGAGTTTGGACGAACAAGGTTTTCATTTGAGATCCCTGCAATCTGAATTTCATGAATGTGAAGATGCATGCGTATCCTTTTTGCATTAGTCGAAATATTGTCAAATTAATTGAGGGTTGAATTGAGAATAATTGATAAAATGTAAATAAGAACTCCTGGAAAGAAGGCGGTTAGAATGGAAGAAGTGCTTATGTCTACGGACCATTATATATTCACAACAACCACTGCTGAGGTAATGCCGCCAAATGATTTCGTGGTGGAATTCATTACTGATTTACAAGATAAGAACAAGAAGGATTCAGTTATTAAAATTAACAACCTGGATGAGCTGTTGGACTTCTTGGAAAACACATAAAAGGATTACGCGGATACCTCGCTTGGTACCCGCGTTTATTTTTTTATAAGCGTAAACTTCCCCATCCCGAAAACATCTTTAATATAATCCAGTTTTGTTTGATTGAAATAAACATCATCCTGTTCATGAATTAATATTGAAACGTCATCGAATGTGAATGCTTTATCGTTCGTTAATGGTTTCTCTTCCAGAGCCACCCTGAGCTGGGGGCCGCCTCAGCCGATTCCCATAGTAAGCCTCACAAAAAGCTTTTCTCCCTCATCACTTTCCTTTTTGATAGCAGTATGGAGAATTTGATACGCGCTCCCGGTAATATCAAACAAGGGTTACTCACCTCCCTTTAAATTTGTATTTCTAATGAAGTTTCAGCGCAAATAACATCGAATTATGACAAAAGTTCGAAAATTCTCCTTAAATCTATACATTTCGCCTAGTACTTATAATATATTATCCATAGAGGCTAAAAAATAAAAATGCCTCAGTTTTTTACCGGGGAGTGCGTCATGAGAAAAAAGAATAGAAAAACTGCTTACGGATTGTCTATTTTTGCCGGCTTGGGGATCATAGCCACAAGTTTGATGTTTCAAATGTATCAACAAGTCGAAGCGAAAGAGCCAAATGTGCAAGTGAAAAGCCAAAAAGCGCATAGTGAAAGAAGCTTTGAGGTCACTGGCAAATCCTATTTAGAGAAGGTTAAATTGGGAGCCATTGGCGATATTTTAATACACGACACTGTATATGAAGATGCATATTCAAACAACAGCTATGATTTTAAGCCGATGTTTAGCAATGTTAAAAACCAGCTTTTGAATCCTGACCTGCTCCTTGCAAACGAGGAAACGATACTTGGCGGAGTTGATCTAGGATTGTCGAGCTACCCAAGCTTCAATAGTCCTGTGGAAGTGGGAGATGCCTTGCTTGACGCAGGGGTGGATATTGTCTCTAATGCCAATAATCATGCACTCGATAAATCTGAAAAAGGAGTTCTTAAGTCGATCAGCAACATGGAAGCGGCAGGACTTCCCTATGTTGGTTCTTTTAAGGATGTTCAAGACCAGCAGAAGCTTCGAATTTTAAATAAAAATGGAATTAAGGTTTGCTATTTGTCTTACACTTATGGAACAAATGGGATACCTGTTCCATATGGCAAAGATCATCTGGTGAACCTGATTGACAGAGAATTAATGAAACTGGAGATTAACCGGGCAAAAGATCAATCTGATATAGTAGTTATGAGCATTCACTGGGGAAATGAATATCAGCGATTTCCAACAGACGAACAGAAAGATTTGGCTCAATTCCTCGTTGACGCGGGTGTAGATATCATTTTTGGGCATCATCCGCATGTTTTGCAGCCTATGGAGTGGCTGACAGCAGCCGATGGTAGAAAAGCTTTGGTCGTATATTCCCTTGGCAATTTTCTATCAGGGCAGATGTGGGATTATAAAGATATTGGCGGACTCGCCACAATAGAAATAACAAAGCAAGTAACTCCGGAAAGAACGGAAATAGTATTGGGAAATCTTGAGTTTATGCCTACTTTTGTTTCAAGCAGCAGGCAGAGAGACTATCAGGTTGTACCACTCATTGAAGCCGATAAATTCGGATTGGCAGATGCAAAAAATAAATATACAGAAATCATGAATCATATGTATCAGTTCATAAAAAAATAACAAAGCAGGTGCCTGGCCCATAATGCGATAGAGCATTAAGTGATGGGCCGGGCATCGCCTGTGTTATAATGCTTTTATCGGCATAGGAAGGAGAACGATATGAAAATTACAATCAATGATGATGCTGCAGCCTGGTATGAGAAAGAAATGGACCTTTCTGCTGGAGGGCACCTTCGATTCTTTGTCAGGTATGGCGGTTTCAGTACAATTCAAAAAGGCTTTTCATTAGGCGTCTCCAAGGAAGAACCGGACCACATCGGAATTAAAACGGAGAAAAACGGTGTAACTTATTATATTGAAGAAAAAGATATCTGGTATTTCGACGGTCATGACTTAATAGTTGATCTTCATCCAGTCGGCCAGGAACCTGAATTAAAGTTTGTAAAAGACTAAGGCAGCCGCATTATGCGCCTGCCTTAGTCTTTTATTTGTTTAGGAGCTTATTTTCAAGCCCTTCATTTTTTAGTACCTCTGCCTGTGTATTTCCGAATAAATCAAAATGAGGGTAATCAACTTTTCTGTCGTCAATCCATTCACGCTTCAAGCCATATTTCCTGCCCCATTCAGCAAGTTTTTGAACATCCCTGCATCCGACCTTTGTCACAGTTGAGCAGCCAGGAAAACGGTCATCTGTCCAATAGTGAGTTAGGAAGGCGATTTCCCCTCTCTTTACTTTCTCTTTCCAGACCTTGAGTTCTTCCCGCTTTATTCCAAAAGCCAATTAGACCTTCTCGCTTTCTTCTTCCGGCTGTCTTCTCGCACTCATATAAGCTTCATGCCAGTCGGGATAAGTTCTTTTTAACGAGATCGGCCTGAAATTTTCCCTTTTCACTAGCACATGCCTTGAGCTGCCTATAAGTGCAAGCTCACCTTCATCGTTATAGATTTCGTACTTGTAGACAGAGCGGAAGCCATCGTATTCGTCCACCCATGTTTTAATCGTTGCAGTTTGTCCATATCTTAACGGTTTTTTATATGAAGCCTGGATATCGATGACTGGTGAGATGATACCATCTTTCTCCATTTCAGCATAATTAAAGCCTAATTCCTTGATTAGCTGAGTTCTTCCTAGCTCCATCCAGATTAAATAATTTGCGTGGTACACGACTCCCATCTGGTCAGTCTCTGCATAACGTACCTCGATTTCTTTAGAAGAAATATGCATCCTTATTCCCCTTTTACTTTATTTAGTGCTGCTTCAAAGTCGCTTTTCTCTAAATATAAAGCATTTTCATCCAGGCTTTCCCCGTTGCCGGTTCCCATCAGCCTAAAAGCCTGTGCCTGGATGGCTTCATCAACTAAATTTGTAGCAAATCTGCCATTACCATTAATTTCAGTTTCTGAAAGCTCAGCTGATAAAAATGGGACAGCATTTTCTGCTAATATATACTGATACTTCTCTGAGTAATTCTTTATGATTACTAGCAGTTCCTCAGCAGTATAATCTGGAAAGTGGAAAAATTTCTTGAATCTTGAACGGAGTCCCGGATTGCTTTCAAGTAAAAGCTCCATTTCAGCGGGATACCCCGCGAGAATGACGACAAGATTTTCATTATGGCGAGTCATCTCATCGACCAGTGTATCAATTACTTCTTTACCGAAGTCACCTGAAGCTTGCCCCAGCAAGGAATATGCCTCGTCGATGAATAGGACGCCGCCCAGCGCTTCCCGAATTTTTTTCTTTGTTTTTATCGCTGTCTGCCCCACATACCCTGCAACAAAATCTGCACGGCTGCTGACGATTAAGTGCCCGCGTTTAAGCATACCGCATTCCTTCAGGAGCTCTGCATATATTTTTGCAACCGTTGTTTTCCCAGTCCCTGGATTCCCGGTGAAAACTGAATGAAGCTGAACTGGCACACCAGGAAGTCCTTTCTCTTTCCTTAACTGCTGCATTCTAACAAAGGAAATGAGGGTAGTCACATCAGATTTTACATTGTCCAGCCCGACAAGTGCCTCGAGCCTGTCAAGTGGCTTATCAGTATTTGTTGCTGGAGCTGATTCAAAATCCTCTTTTTCCAACAGAGTGTAAGCGGAGAAATCCGATTCATCTACCGGCCGGGCACCTTTTTTGAAAATGGCCTCTAGGATTAGATTTCGAACTGTCCTAGCATTTCCAAAGGTATCATCTACTCGTTCCTTCTCAATCCGATCCTTAAGCTCAACTTTTGCTTCTTCCGTTATGGCAAAATCATTATCCCTCGCAGCCTGTTCTGCAATCTGCATTAATTCATCGTTTGAATAGTCGGGAAGATGAATGAGGTTAGGCTGAGGGAATCGGCTTCTTAAACCAGGATTCGCATCTAAAAACTGCCGCATTTCTTCGGGATACCCTGCCAGAATGACTGCGAATTTGCCACCATATTCAGCGCTTGTCATCAACGAAACAAGAGTGTCGATTGCCGTCTGGCCATAATCATTCCCTGTCTGTCCTTCGCGCTTCAGGCTATAAGCTTCATCGATGAATAATACTCCTCCCAGGGCTTGCTCTACAACCTTACGGACATTTTCCTCAGTTTGTCCAACATATGCGCCGACGAGCTGTGACCGGTCTGCCTCAATAATATCCTCACGCGGCAATACACCGAGCTGGTGATAGATTTTTGCAAGCAGCCTTGCCAAAGATGTCTTCCCTGTACCTGGATTCCCCGTCAGGACCATATTAAGGCTTTGGTCGTCCTTTGTATTCAGTCCAAGCTCTTTTCGCTTCTGCTGATATTTTAAAAATCGGTAAAAATCATTGACCCTTTCTTTTACTGATTTCAAGCCTATCAACTTATTTAGTTCTGTTAAAGGGTCTATGTCACCCTGGCTAGTCCCCTGTAATTGTTCAGCGAATTCCGCTTCCCATAAGAGTTTTACTTCATCTAAATTTTTCAGCCTTACCTTGATTTCCTCATAATGGACTGCTGTATGGAAAACACCAGTAACCGATTCTTCATATAGTTCTGTTGCCTTTAACAGCGCTGCGGTTTCATCAATTGCTTTTTCTAATAAATCAATTAACTTATTGAATTTTTCCTCGACTGAAGTCCCGGGCTCTAAAAGAGGACTTTTCAAATCAGCTAGTTCATCTTCTGCTGCAGATAAGAATTGCTGTGAAATATTAATATACTGCTCAGCAGTTTTCTTTTTCAGGGCTCGATTGTCAGTTTCCCTAATCCGCGGATAAACAAGCTGATCAAAGATATGACCCTTATTTTTC
The DNA here is from genome assembly GCF_036967045.1 of Bacillus sp. JJ1609. Taxonomy (NCBI): domain Bacteria; kingdom Bacillati; phylum Bacillota; class Bacilli; order Caryophanales; family Bacillaceae; genus Bacillus; species Bacillus sp. JJ1609. Next base: position 57,818 of record NZ_JBALSS010000015.1, read on the forward strand.
CACTGATTGCTCGCAAGCAAATTCTTTGCTGTGGTATTGGCTGGATTGGCCTCAATCGCCTTTTTCAGCCATTCAAGAACGAGCGAATCATATCCGTTCCGGTTCGATCTTGATTGGGCAGCATAGGCAAGGACCCTTGATAAAAACAAGCTTTGATTGCTATTAGTTAAATTCCTGATAACTGTTATCAAAGTCGCTTCATCACGTATGTAACCATTTTCCTCTAATTCCTGTTCCCATAATTTTAATTGTTCATCTAATGGGAGATCTTTTTTATATTGTTGCATAAATATCACTTCTTTTTTTAGTATACAATTCGTATCTTAACACATTTTCATATAAACGGAAAAAGACCCGCCTAATTGAAGGGCAGGTCTTTTCGAGCACATCCACTTTTATCGATGTGCTTTTCAATGTTATTGCTGCTGGTTATGAGCTTCATCCTTGATTTCAGCTCTGAACGCATCGATGCTTTCACGGCGGCGCTCATTCTTAGCTTCAATTCTTTCCTGGTCTTCCGGGCTTGAGTTGTTCATTGCAGCTTCCGCATCCTCCATATTTTCAATTGTATGGTGGATCATGGATTGCAGCTTTTCCACATTATCGCTACGGTCGTCTGGCTTTGGTGTGTTGTTTGCCATATTCAAGTACCTCCTTTTAAAAAGTACATCAATAGTATGCGACCGTTCATAATAATTATAAGCGAAAATCAGTGGATATGTTTTTTGAAAAATAAAACCTGCCATTGAATTGGCAGGCATTTTCCATACGTTTATTCACCTTTTGTCTGGATAAGCTGTGGCTGTTCGCCAGACTTATTCTGCATTTTCTTCCCTTTGTTACCGCCAAAACCGCGCGGCTGTGTGCCAAGGTGGCTAGGAACGAAATGTTTGCTGTCCTTTTTTGGATTGCTCATAAATATCCCCTCCTCTATCTTAAGTTTTGCCTAAAGAAAGAGGAATCATTTATGGTAATGTATGAAATTTACTCTGCTTTCCCCATACGTTTTTGTTCTAATCTTGCCTCGATTTTTTCGAGTGCATCACGGTCATTCATAAGTTGGCGTTTATTTTCCATTACTAGCTCTTGGAAAGATCGTTTTCTAGGCTTCCTCATCGTGTTTCACCATCCTTTATTATCATTCTAACAGTAATTATGTCCGGAAACGGTTGCAATTATTACAACTTTTTGAAAATTTAATCGTATTTTATATTTACCCACCTTTTAGGTGAATTTACTAAGTAATTTTTTCCATAGGAAAAAGCACCTTACTTGCAGGTGCTTACTGACCAAGTCTTCTATTCGCTTATAGTCATGGATTCAATATGGACATTAATAGAAACCTTTATCTCGCCATAAATATAAAAAATGCCGGGCTGGCAGCTCCCGGCATGAAGTCAATTTAATTTTGAAACAATCGAGGTAATTCTTCACTGTAATTTCCACGCATAATCCCTTTTTCAGTGATAATCGCTGTGATCAGATGATGTGGAGTTACATCAAAGGCTGGATTGAAAACCTTGACACTCTCTGGTGCAGTTGATTTACCAAAGCCGGCAGTAATTTCTTCTGCAGCTCGCTCTTCGATTGGTATTTCTTCTCCAGTTTTTGTTTCTAAGTCAATAGTAGATAGCGGCGCAGCAACATAGAACGGAATGTTGTGCGCTTTCGCAAGCAAAGCGACCCCATAAGTTCCGATTTTATTAGCAACATCCCCATTAGCAGCGACACGGTCACAGCCAACAATTACGGCTTGGACCTTCCCTTTTTGCATGACCATAGCAGCCATGCTGTCAGTAATTAGCGTAACATCAATTCCCGCCTGCATTAATTCCCAGGCGGTGAGGCGAGCACCCTGAAGCAAGGGGCGAGTTTCATCGGCAAACACCTTAATATCCATGCCTCTTTCCTTTGCAAGGTAAAACGGTGCTAGTGCTGTTCCGTAACGTGCCGTAGCGATACCACCTGCGTTGCAATGGGTTAAGACAGTCATTCCATCCTCGAATAATGTCAAAGCATTTTCACCGATTGAATTACACACATTTTCATCTTCTTGTCGGATTAAATGAGCTTCTTCCGTCAATAACTGCTTAATTTCTGCTACAGGCTTGGCGCTTTCTTTGTTAGCTAGAGCATCCATCCTTTTAAGTGCCCAAAATAGGTTCACTGCAGTAGGTCTGGAGCCAGCAAGGTAATCCGACTGTTTTTTAAAGAATTCATAAAAGGAGCCAAAGTCCTGTTCAGGAGCAGCTTTTATCCCAAGAGCCAAACCATATGCTGCCGCTATTCCAATCGCGGGCGCTCCCCTTACCTTTAGCTGTTTAATTGCATCCCATACATCTTCTATGTTTGTTACCTCAAGGAATTCTGTAACCTGAGGCAGCTTAGTCTGATCAAGAATATAGAGTTTTTCACCATCGTATCTGACTGATTGTAAGTACGTTTCTTCCATGCTAATCCCCTTTCATGCCAACAAGACATTTCTGAACTAAGTTCATTTTAGCAATTAAACTTAATCCAGCAAACAAAAACCAATATTAGTATTGAAGTTATTTTTTAAATAATGTCTAAATAAAAATTTTCTAAATAATTTAACAATATGGTATGTTAAAAGAAAACCTTTGGAGGGACAAAATATGAAGATCCTCGTTTTAGGAGGAAGCCGTTTCTTGGGAAAGGCATTTGTAGAGGTAGCACAAAAAAGTGGTCATGAGATAACCGTTTTTAACCGGGGAAATAACAATGATGTACTAAAGAATGTTGAAATTTTAATTGGCGACAGGAATGGCAGTCTGGAACTCTTGAAAGACCGCCAGTGGGATGCTGTGCTGGATACTTCGGGACAGATTCCGCGTTCTGTAAGCAACTTAACATCTCTTTTAAAAGAGAAAACGGAATTTTATGCTTTTGTATCTAGTATTTCTGTCTATCAGGATTGGATACCAAAGGGGATCAATGAAAATTACCATGTTCAATCAATGTCAGTTGAAGAAGCAGATAGACTCACAAGCGATCCGGCAGCTCCTGTCCTGGAATATTACGGTCAATTTAAAACCCTCTGCGAACAGGAAGCAGAAAGGAACTTGCCAGGCAAAGTGCTTAATATACGTGCAGGCCAGCTTGTTGGCGAGAATGACTACACTGACAGACTTCCTTACTGGGTGAACAGGATCGCTCAAGGCGGCAGTGTAATTGCTCCTGGTAACCCTGAGAGCTCGTTCGTCCAATTAATCGACGTCAAGGACCTGGCTATTTGGATGCTGAAAATGATCGAAGAAAAATGTGCAGGTACATACAATGTAACCGGCAAGCCAATTTTGCTTCAGGAGGTCTTGTTAACATGTAAAGAAGTGGCAGGCACCGATGCCGAATTTGTCTGGGCTGATGAAGATTTCTTACTCGAGAACAAAGTAGCTCCTTGGACAGAAATGCCACTATGGCTTCCGGAAAAAACTCCTTTAGGGCCTGAACATAAAGAACCTTGGAGCGGGGCATTCCATATTAACATCGATAAAGCGTTGCAAACTGGTCTTAAGTTCCGGCCTCTAGCGGAAACAATCCGCGAAGTTCATGATTGGCTTAAAGCGAAGCCGATTAATGAGGCATCCTGGAAGGCTGGAATTACGAGCGAACGAGAGAAAAAATTACTTGACTCAATAGCATTAAAACAATAAAAACAGCACCTCGGTGCTGTTTTTATTGTTTTCCAGACATGTAGTATGGCGGAACTCTCAGCCATCCTCTTTCCTGCATGAGTGCTTTGAATGTTAAGGAAAAAGTGATTTTCATCATATGATATTTAGAAAATAAATACCCTACATCTGCTCTGACAGATTCTGTTATTCCCCTCGTAGCCGCAGTAATACCCACAACCAGATTATAAGCGATCAGGTTTGCTATTTCTTCATCATTCATTCTTGCACCCTCGGGAAGCCCTTTGAAATCTCCGATGATTTTCTCAGGGCCGACATCCGGAAGCGGAATATCTTCGTCCTTAAAAAATTGGGTCAGTTCCTTAATCATAGGTTTATGGACATTCTCGATAATATCTGTGATCTTTTCCTTAAGTTCAGGATCTTGTGCCAGGTTGAACGCGTGCTGGTCATAACGAAGTGTTTGTTCGGTTCCATGAAGGTAAAACCAAAGGTTCATCACCTCTCCGACATGCAGGGGTTTTTTCTCACCATCCATAAATGGTACAAATGTATCCTTCATCACTTCGAAAAAATTCATAACAGGCACCTCCAGTTCAATAAATCTTTCTGCTTATTTTTGGATTGCAGGTCCCTTTTTATTCACTAGTACCTTCAACTAAACCAAGCTGTTCCTTAATCAAATCGATGAAATGTTTAGCAGGCTGTGATAAATAATGCTGCTTAAGCCATATAAGGCCTACTGAAGATTTAAGAACAGATTCCTTAATTTCCCTAGCAAAAAGGCTGGAATGCCCGTATGACTGAAAAACCGACTTAGGAACGATAGTGGATCCTATTCCTGAAGAGACTAATTCTATCAATACCTTCATGTCTGAGCATTCACATACAACATTAAGTGGCAGCTGTTCCCTGCTGAAGGCTTCATGGATAATATTAAAGCTTCCAAGCCCCTCTGTACTCGGAAGTATTAGTGGAAAGGTGCTGATTTCTTCAATGGTTATACTTTCTTCCCCTTGTTTTCTGCAAACAAATACAAAAGGTTCATTATATAAATGCAGATAATTTACGTCCCGGTTCGGTAGCGGCAGCCTAATTAAGGCGAGTTCTATTAAACGATTTTTAACCAGTTCGCTCAAATAGGCAGAGTCATTTTGCACGACTCGAAGATAAACGAGTGGATAGGCTGCGTGAAAGTGTTCAATCCAATCAGGAAATTCTGGTACAGAAAGCGTGTTAATCCCGATTGATAAATTCCCCTTCCTACCCTCATCCGTCTCCTGCAATTCGATTTTTACTTCCTCAAATGAATGAACAATATTAAGCGCATGCTGGTACAGCACCTTGCCCTTATCAGTCAGCTCAAGCCTTTTTCCATTCCGTTCTACCAGCATGACTCCTAATTCCTCTTCCATTTGCTTCAATTGAAGGCTTAGCGGGGGCTGAGACATATGAAGTCGGTTTGCAGCCGCGGTAATGTTTTTCTCCTCAGCTATGGCAATGAAATAACGCATTTGTCTAATATCCATGGAAACCTCACTATATGTAAAAAGTATGATTTGTATATTAATTATATATTTTAAATATGGTTAAAGTCTATGGTACGATATTTTCATTCGTTAAAAAACCGAAAAATATATCTGCAAAGGCTGTTTGCTCACCATAAATTTTGATTTTTAGATATACATTAGTGACTTAATACTGCCTTGGTTCAATTTTGCTTTGCATGGATGTTAAGTACGAAATCATTCGAAGAATTTTTTCAATGTATAAAAGCTCAGAAGTTTATGAAAAGAGCCTTTATAGAGAGGAGTTTAAAATGGAGAAGTTTTTTCAACTTAGTGCTCATAATACAACGATTGGAAAAGAAATGTCGGCTGGACTTATCTCCTATATAACAGTCGTCTATATCATTATTGTGAACGCGACGATCCTGTCAGCAGCTGGAATCCCCCTGGAAGCTGGAATCATCGCTACAATCCTGACAGTATTTGCAGGCTGTTTTCTCATGGGATTTTGGGGTAACACACCTATTCTTGTAATACCAGGAATGGGCTTGAATGCCATGTTTACCTATACCATCGTCCAGTCAGGCGGTTTTACTTGGCAAGAGGCTTTGGCTATGGTATTTGTATCAGGAATTCTATTCATGATTTTAGCCTTCACACCACTAGCAAAAGCAATCATCGAATCCATTCCTGATTCATTAAAGGAGGCAATAACGGTCGGAATCGGGATCCTTTTGATTCTGATTGGTTTTGATAATAGCGGAATCATTACAAGCTCTGATCATACTTTGCTTGCTATAGGCGATTTGAGTACTTCTACAGCACTTATAACTTTAATTGGTTTGATTGTAACAGTCGTCCTTTTCATTCGAAACGTACCTGGGAATTTGCTGTTGAGCATTGTTTTTACTTCAATTCTATCCATTGTTTTTGGAGATTTTGAGAGTAAAGGTATGACTTGGAGTATGCCTTCATTCAAGGAATACACGTCTGTATTCGGGCAGCTTTCATTCGCACAGACTGGCAATTTTGTTTTTTGGCTGACTGCCTTCTCACTCGCGATGGTTGTTATTTTTGAGAATATCGGATTGATTCATGGACATACAAAAATGCTTAATCAGCCTGAAAAGTATGAGAAATCATTGCAGGCAAATGCGATTTCAGTAGCTACTGCTGGGATTTTTGGAACTAGCCCAACAGTATCCTCTGTTGAAAGTGCAGCGGGTATAGCTGCCGGAGGCCGTACTGGATTAACAAGTATTGTTACAGGATTCCTATTCCTTGCTTCGATCGTCTTGATTCCTGTAATTAAACTTGTACCGGAAAGTGCTGTTTCACCAGTATTGATCCTGATTGGTGTCTTAATGCTTCAAAATATCACTCATATTAAACTAGATGATTTACTTGAGAGCTTCCCTGCCCTCCTAATCATCGTACTGATTCCATTAACGTACAGTATTGCCGATGGCATGGCAATTGGATTCATCTTATATCCGCTGATGAAGCTATTGATGGGTAAAGGACGGGAGATCCAGCCTGCCCTATATATGATTGCCCTATTATTCCTCGGCAATTTTATCCTGCAATATGCGCTTTAAAAGCAAAATTAAAACAGCCTTGTCATATAAGGCTGTTTTTAATTTACTTTTTTTAGTACAAAAGTAGAAGCTTGTTTATTTACATTGGGGATATATTCTGATGCTTCATGAAGAAAATAGGTCTGGGCCGCCTGAGCTTGGCTGATGGTTCCCATGCCATGCATCATTAAGGACCTTTCCAAAAAGAGCATAGATTCATGGCCGTTTGCATAGTATAGACTTTCTCCTTGGCCAGGATAATATGATTCCATCGGTTTAGTATTAGAGATTACGTGATATTGCGCTTCTCCAAATTGCGAATAACCAGCCAGCACTGCTTCAAAGGTGCGCTCTCTTTCATGAAAGGTAAAACTTCCATTGTTGAATGATGACTGAATGGACTCAGCAATTTCTTTAAGATTAAACCCTTGCTTGACCAAAGTTTCAGCTGCCGCAGCAGCCATGTTTGCGTATTCCTCATCACCTGAAAAAGCGATGAAAGCCGTATCAGGAATAATTTCTTTAATGCTGATACTATCCCCCATCCGTTGATGATTTCCGACGTCCGTAACAATTGAAATAAAATCCTCTCTAGCGACTATCGATATTAGACTCATATAGCTCACTCCTTCGGTTCATTCTATCCTTTTATCTTAAACATAACCTTTTTCTTGATAATATCAATAGGAGAAGCTGTCGATTAATAGGAAGTTTGCGTGGATTTTGTAGTTCAATCTGAAATTAAGATATTTTATCATTACTTTGCATTCCCATTTAACCACCCTTTAACCATAGCAAAAGATTTAGGGTGATTTTGCATTTTACTTTAATGCATAAAAACCCCCTAATCCGAAAATTAGGGGGTTTCTTGATCTTATGCTTTTAACTTGTCGCGAAGGACCATTTGCAGGATGCCTCCGTGGCGATAGTAATCGATTTCGACTTCTGAATCGAAACGTACAAGAGCTTCGAAAGTTTTCTTGTTGCCGTCTTCGTCAGTAGCTGTAACTGTAATGATGTCACGTGGACGTACAGTTTCGTCGATTTGAACATCAAATGATTCTTTACCTGAAAGGCCAAGAGTTTCAGCGTTTTCTCCATCCTTGAATTGAAGTGGTAATACACCCATCAATACAAGGTTAGAACGGTGGATACGCTCGAAGCTTTCAGCAATTACAGTTTTGATGCCTAATAGGTTAGTACCTTTAGCAGCCCAGTCACGGGATGATCCCATACCGTAATCTTTGCCAGCGATAACCATTAGCCCTGTTCCATTTTCTTTGTACTGCATGCAAGCATCAAAGATGGACATAACTTCGCCTGTAGGCCAGTAAGTTGTGAAGCCGCCTTCTGTGCCAGGAGCGATTTGGTTTTTGATACGGATGTTTGCGAATGTTCCGCGCATCATAACTTCATGGTTACCACGACGTGATCCATAAGAGTTAAAGTCGCGTGGTTCTACGCCCTTTTCACGCAAGTATTTCCCAGCTGGTGTATCTTTTCCGATCGCACCTGCAGGAGAAATGTGGTCAGTCGTTACAGAATCACCGAACTTACCAACTACACGCAAGCTGTTTAGTGGAGCAACTTCTCCAGCCTCTGGAGTCAATCCTTCAAAGAATGGAGGGTTAGCGATATATGTTGAATCTTCATCGAAAGTATAAAGCGCATCGCTGTTCGTCTGGATTTCATTCCATTTTTCATTGTCGCTGAATACAGTTTCATATTCTCTGCGGAACAATTCAGGAGTTACAACACGATGAACTACTTCGTTCACTTCTGCTGTTGATGGCCAGATGTCCTTGAAGAATACATCGTTGCCGTCTTTGTCTTTTCCGATTGGGTCGTTTTGAAGGTCAATGTCCACTGTTCCAGCAAGAGCGTATGCTACTACTAATGGCGGAGATGCCAGATAGTTTGCTTTTACAAGCGGGTGGATACGTCCTTCAAAGTTACGGTTACCAGAAAGAACTGAAGTTACAAGAAGGTCGCTTTCCGCAACAGTCTTTTCAATCTCAGGTCTAAGTGGACCAGAGTTTCCGATACATGTAGTACATCCGTAACCTACAAGGTTAAATCCAAGAGTTTCTAGATAAGGAAGTAATTCAGAATCACGAAGGTATCCAGTTACAACCTTTGAACCTGGTGCTAAAGAAGTTTTTACGAACTTAGGAACTTCCATTCCAAGTTCAACTGCTTTTTTAGCAACAAGACCAGCACCTACAAGTACGTATGGATTAGATGTATTTGTACAGCTTGTAATCGCAGCGATTGCGATTGCACCTGTTTTCATTTTTGTAGAATCGCCATTGTTAAATTCTACTACAGCTTCTTTATTGATTTCTTTCTTGCTTAGGCCAAAACCTTGGTTTCCAGCTGGAGCAGTCAACGCATCCTGGAAGGATTTCTGCATTTGTGATAGCGGAATTAAATCCTGCGGACGCTTTGGACCAGAAAGGTTAGCTTCAATTTCAGAAAGATTGATTTCAACAACGTCAGTATAAACTGGCTCAAGTGATGGATCAAAGAAAAGTCCGTTTTCTTTGCAGTATGCTTCAACCACTTTAATGTGATCTTCGGTACGTCCAGTTAAACGCATGTAATCAAGTGCTTCTCCATCTACTGGGAAGAATCCGCAAGTTGCTCCGTATTCTGGTGCCATGTTCGCAACAGTCGCACGGTCAGCAAGTGGAAGCGATACTACACCCGGTCCGAAGAATTCTACAAATTTACCAACTACGCCTTGGCTGCGCAGAACTTGAGTAACTTTTAGAGCAAGGTCAGTTGCAGTTGAACCGTTTGGCATGTCTCCAACTAATTTTACGCCTACTACTTCAGGAACTGGGAAGTATGATGGCTGTCCTAGCATTCCAGCTTCAGCCTCGATACCGCCTACGCCCCATCCGAGTACACCGATACCGTTGATCATTGTTGTATGTGAGTCAGTTCCAACCAATGAATCAGGGAATGTTTCAAATTCTCCATCTGCATTTTCTACAGCGTGGACAACGCTTGCAAGATACTCAAGGTTTACTTGGTGCACGATACCTGTTGCAGGCGGTACAGCGCGGTAGTTGTCGAATGCTTTTTGTGCCCAGCTCAAGAACTGGTAACGTTCAGCATTTCGTTCAAATTCAAGATCCATATTAACATTCAGTGCATCAGGAGTTCCGTATTTATCAACCTGAACGGAGTGGTCAATTACAAGGTCAACCGGCTTCTCAGGATTGATTTTATCTGGATCTCCACCCATGTCTGCCATTGCTTTTCTTAGTGAAGCAAGGTCAACGACTGCAGGTACACCAGTGAAGTCTTGAAGAATGACACGTGATGGCTTGAATGGCACATCTACTTCCTTTACTTCGCTAGTTCCCCATTTTGCTAGATTTTCAACATGCTCTTTTGTGATTACAAAGCCATCAAGCTGGCGAAGCACGGATTCAAGCAAAACTTTTACGGAGTAAGGCAATTTAGATACATTGCCGATTCCAGCTCTTTCAAGTGCTGCCAGACTGTAGTAATGATAGCGTTTCCCGTCAATTTCAAATGAACTGCGGGCGTTAAAAACATCATGGTTTGACATATGTTTACCCCCTTCTTTTACGAAAACAATCATAAACTAAATATAGGTAATTGTCGAAAAGTTTGAATTTTGTTCGTCATCCTAACTTTTCTTACAATTCAATATTAATATAACCCTCTATATAAGTAAATAACAAGAAAGTTATTGTGATTGATAAGTTTTTCTTATGCTAAATAATGTTAGTACAGTAAAAACATACAAAAGGCTTTAGGAATTTTAAGAATTTTCATTTTCTTGAAATGACCACACCGTTTAAAGTTATATTACGAAAATAAATACACTGGATTTTGAAACCTTGCATGGGGAAAAATAAGATTAACGGAGGTGAGATATATGGCGAAAAGAAAGGCAAATCATGTCATTCCAGGTGCTAACGCTGCAAAAGCCCAGGGACAAGGTGCTGGTTTTAATGAAGAAATGGCTAATGAACCTCTAACTGAAATGGAAAAACAAAATAACAAAAAACGTAAAAAGAATCAATAAAACAAAAAGCGGAAGGCTTCCCTTCCGCTTTCATTATGGCCTTATGATTCCATATTGACTTCATTCACAATACTTCTTAAGTCCTGCTGAAATCTTTCGAGCTGTGCACGCTGGTGCTCGGAGGCATTTTCTAATGCATTCTCGATTTGCTGGAATGCTTCGTTAACTTCGGTTTTCAAATGCTTTAGCTGATGTCCATAGCTGGCGCTGTCTCTAACAATTTCAGAAAACAATTCTTGTGCGTCTTCGAATCCTTGTTGTGCTGCCTGGAATGATTGTTGTTTGTCTTTATGATAAGGCATGTGATTTCCTCCTGATGTAGTTAAATCTATACCGTTAAATTGCACAGATATAAATAAATTATTCAGTATAAATTCGCCCGAAAATCTAAAGCTAAAATCAGGAGGGATGAGCTAATGAATAAGAATGACTCTAAAGACATGCGCAAAAACGCACCTAAAGGTGACCAGGACAGCCAGCCTGCACCATTAAGCGGCTCTAAAAAAGTGAAGAACCGCAATCATACCCGCCAAAAGCATAATTCAGGGCATGATTTTTAAAAGTTAATGGGCTGCCAGAACGACTGGCAGCCCATATTTTTTAAATAATCTTTTTCAAACGTTCAATGATAAGGGTTTCTTCATCCACTGTGACAGTTCTAAGGTCTATATGAATTTCTTCTTTTTGTATCCGTACGATAATCCCAGGACTAGCTTCTGTCCGCAGCATATTGGCAATATGTTCCGCGCTAAGCTCATTATGAGTCAGAGCAGCAATAAAAGTTGGCAGCTCTACTTCTGGCATTGTTCCCCCGCCAACCTGGCTTGTGCCTTTTTGTACCTCTGCCTTTAATTCTCCACCAAAATCGTTAATGTTTTTAACAAACGCGTCTGTCCTATTCTGAATCTCTTCTAAAGGAACAATCAGGTCGCGTATGGTTGGGATATTGTTTCGTCCCTTCGCTCCCCTTAAATAATCTATTAGTGTGCCCTCAAGAGCAGCAAGAGTCATTTTATCGACACGCACCACTCTAGCCAGCTGGTGCTGCTTCAATTGATCAATAAGAGCTTTCTTGCCTGCGATAATGCCAGCCTGCGGACCTCCAAGCAGCTTGTCACCACTAAACGATACGATGTCTGCACCCATTTTCAGTATCTCACCAACTACAGGCTCTTCGCCGATTCCTTCGTTCTTGAAATCATATAGCACACCGCTGCCCAGATCTTCATAGAAGATTACCCTGTCATGACGGCTAGCAAGCTGAGCCAGTTCTTCTGTATCAACGGATTGAGTGAAGCCAATTACCTTGAAATTACTAGTATGTACCTTTAGGATCATAGCTGAGCTTTCATTGATTGCTTTTTCATAATCGTGCAGATGAGTTTTATTGGTCGTCCCTATTTCAACCAGCTTGGCGCCGCTTTCTTCCATTATGGAAGAGATTCTGAACGAACCGCCTATTTCAACCAATTGCCCACGGGAAACGATAACTTCCTGATTCCTTGCCAGGGCACTCAGGATAAGAAAAACGGCTGCCGCATTATTGTTTACTACCATTGCTGCTTCTGCCCCTGTAGCCTCTTTTACAAGAGCTTCTACATGGCTATGCCGAGACCCCCGCTTGCCATCCTGCAATTTATATTCAAGATTTGAATAGTTCCTGGCAGTTTCCACAACATGGTTGATAGCATTCTCGCTCAATCTAGCCCTTCCTAGGTTTGTATGTAAGATAGTGCCCGTTGCATTAATAACTCGTTTTAAGGTGAAGTCCAATTTCTTTGCAAGATTTTCATGAACGATATCAAAAAATTCATCAACAAATGCATTTGTTCCTGGCTCGTGGCCACTCCACTTGCCATTTAACAAATCTTCTCTAATTTTTGATAGGACGTCCTTAACGACTTCCGTTAAATGGGCTGGATCAGCATCATGCTGATCAACGATCTCAATAAATCGTTGCTGTCTTTGCAATTCATGGACTGCAGGCAGCTGCCTTAATAAGTGTTTCATACCGGTAACCCCCACAACAATTATACATTGGTTAATTATATCATTATTCTCAAGGATAAAGATTTTCCAATCCAGTGAACACTAGCTAATTGCCTGTACTTTAACATACCACCGCGCCGGGGGTCACACCCCCAGCGGTTTAACGTGGTAAAGGGTTGAAAAAAGCCTGGCATATTGCCAGGCGCTAGTTTAGGGCTTCCATTTGTTTTATGATTTCATCAGAATCGGGAAAGACACCTGTATCCAGTTTGGAATACAATAACTGACCGTTTATGGTCACTTCAAAAGCGCCCTTTGAGGCTGGAACTAGTTCCATTTTTTCGATCTGGCTTCGGAAATGGGTAAATAGTTCCTCCGCGAAACTCGCGGCTTTAGGTGCGTAATTTCAAAGCATGCAAAATTTGACGGTAACTTGAAATTTTTCCACAGTAAATCCCCCTGTTAGCTTCTATATAAGTATTTACTGTCATTTTAGTGTAAAGTTTATACTGATGCAAATAATAGTGGCTTAAGGGTGATTTTCAAAATAAGAAAGAGTATACTTTTTTCTGAGGTGATAAAGTTGAGCGAACATGAAAAGATCCGTCTGACTTCCTTGTCGACAAAAGCTGGCTGAGGATGCAAAATCAGTCCAGAGGACTTGACGCAAGTTTTGCGTCTTTTACCAAAACAGGAACCTGTTCCTGAACTGCTTGTCGGTCATGAAACATCCGATGATGCAGGTGTATATAAATTGACTGACAGCATTGCCCTGATCCAGACAATCGATTATTTTACACCGATTGTGGACGACCCATATATGTTTGGCCAGATTGCTGCTGCAAATGCACTCAGTGATGTATATGCCATGGGAGGAGAACCAAAAACGGTATTGAATATTGTAGGTTATCCTGTTAAAAAATTAGGGCCTGATTTGCTGGCCGAAATTCTGCGGGGAGCAAGCGATAAAGTAAAAGAAGCTGGTGCCGTAACAGTTGGCGGCCACTCAATAGATGACCAGGAGCCGAAGTTCGGATTGTCTGTCACAGGTCTAGCCCATCCAGATAAAATCTGGAAAAATGTTGGTGCTATTCCTGGTGATGCTTTAGTCCTTTCGAAGCCTATCGGAGTCGGCATCTTGACGACTGGCATTAAACGCAGTGCTGTAACAGCTGAACAAGAGCAGGAAGTAACAGAAACAATGGCACTTCTTAATAAATCTGCAGCTGATGCCTTGCAGAGCTTCAACCCTCATGCAGTTACTGATGTCACAGGCTTTGGCCTTCTTGGTCATGGCAGTGAGATCGCCCGAGGCAGCGAGGTAAGCTTCGAAATTACTTTGTCAAAGGTTCCTGTTTTGACTGGTACATATGAACTTGCTTCAAAAGGAGTAGTTCCTGGAGGGTCAAAATCAAACCACACATGGCTTAAGGATGATGTATTCTATGATGAAATATCTTCAGAAGAACAACTCGTCCTTTGTGACGCCATCACTTCGGGAGGTCTTCTAGTTTCACTTCCTGAAGAAGAAGCGGTGCAATATGTAGCAGCTTTGAAGGAAAAGGGTTTAAATCATGCTGCAATAATTGGGAAGGTTATCGAAAAGAAAGACAAATTAATCTATGTAAAAAGGTGAAATCATTTGATTTCACCTTTTTACATTTAATATTAAAGTTTATATCGTAATTTCTCTAGCATATCTGCAGTCATGCGGGATAAATTGTACTTCGCTTTAAAACCCCATTCATCGGCTGCAGCAGAAGCGTCTATTGAGTTCGGCCAGCTGTCAGCGATTGCCTGTCGAACAGGGTCGACATTATAGGTAAGTTCAAATGCTGGAATATGCTTTTGAATTTCAGCAGCAAGTTCCTCAGGGTCAAAGCTCATCGCAGTAACGTTGAATGCATTGCGGTGAATCAGCTTTGCTGGGTCCGCTTCCATCAAGTCAACAATGGCATCAAGCGCGTCAGGCATGTACATCATGTCCATATACGTTCCCTTATCGATATAAGAACTATATTTTCCGTTCTTGATCGCTTCGTAATAAATTTCGACAGCATAATCAGTTGTGCCGCCCCCTGGAGGTGCCACATAAGAGATCAAGCCAGGGAACCTTACACCCCTTGTATCCACTCCAAAACGCTGGAAGTAATAATCCGCAAGTAATTCACCAGCAACCTTATTAACTCCATACATCGTCGTTGGACGCTGGATCGTATCTTGAGGCGTATTGTCCTTAGGAGTGTTAGGTCCGAATGCGCCAATCGAGCTCGGTGTGAAGAACTGGCAGTTCAGCTCCCTTGCTGTTTCAAGTGCGTTCATTAGTCCACCCATATTCAGGTTCCAGGCAAATTGAGGCTTCGCTTCTGCTGTCGCAGATAATAGTGCAGCCATGTGCATAATTGTATCCACTTGATATTTGTTAGCGATTTCGCCCATTGATTTGGCGTCCATTACGTCTAGAATTTCAAATGGTCCATTCACCGCAGCCTCAGAATCAGTCTTCCTTATGTCAGTTGCGATTACATTATCCTGGCCATATATGTCTCGGAGCTTGCCAGTCAATTCAGAACCAATCTGGCCTAATGCTCCGGTAATCAAAATCTTCCTCATTCTATGTACTCCTCCCAGTTGATGCTTTTAAAAGGACTGCCGGCCCATATATTAACCGGCTAGCCCATTTGTATTTGTCATTTTAGATAATTCCAAGTTCCTTGCCGACTTTCTCGTAGATTGAGATGGCTTGATCTAGCATCTCTTTCGTATGTGCAGCAGATGGCATATTTCTTACCCTGCCAGTTCCTCGTGGTACAGTTGGGAATACGATAGACTTCGCATACACACCCTCTTCATTTAGGCGTTTGCTGAATTCCTGAGTTTTAACTTCATCCCCGATAATACATGGAGTTATTGGTGTTTCGGAATATCCAATATCAAATCCAAGTTTTTTCAGGCCATCCTTCAGGTAGTTTGCATTATCCCATAGTCGTTCATTCAGTTCAGTGCTGTCCATTAAAATTTCAACTGCTTTTATGCTAGCAGCCACATCAGCTGGCGTAAGCGATGTTGAAAACAGGAACGGACGGCTTCTTACCTTAAGCCAATCAATCAGGTTTTGCTTCCCGGCCACATAGCCTCCGACTACGCCGATTGCCTTGGATAATGTTCCAATCTGGAAATCGACTTTATCAGAAAGGCCAAAATGCTTCACAGTACCTGCGCCATCACCTAGGACACCTGAACCATGGGCATCGTCCACGTATGTAATCAAATCGAATTCCTCAGCGATCTGAACGATTTCAGGCAACTTTGCGATATCTCCATCCATGGAGAAAACTCCATCTGTAATGACCATGACTTTATTGTAAAGTCCTGATTCAGTTGCTTCCTTTGCCTTAGCGCGCAAGTCATCCATGTCTGAATGATTGAAGCGAATTATTTTCGCTCTAGATAGACGGCAGCCATCGATGATTGATGCATGGTTCAGTTCATCTGATAAAATTGCATCATTTTTATCCATTACTGCAGAGATTGCGGCCATATTGCACATGAATCCAGACTGATAAGCAATGGCTGCTTCTGTTTTCTTGAATTTAGCCAGCTTTTCTTCTAGCTCGATGTGAATCTTAAGTGTACCGTTTATTGTACGAACGGCACCTGCTCCTACCCCGTATTTGCCAATAGCTTCTGTAGCTGCTTTTTTTAGTCTGTCATCCGTAGCCAGCCCAAGGTAATTATTTGAAGAGAGGTTGATTAATTCTCTTCCGTTAATTGTGATGATTGGTCCATTCGGGCTTTCAAGAGGATCGATCACATTGTATAAACCCTTCCCTTTTAAATCCTCTAAGTTTTCATTTAAAAATTGTTCCAAACCTTTGCTAGACATCGTAAATCCCCTTTCTGCCGTCAAATCAGGCATGTCATGTCATTATATTGGATACAACTGTCTTTTTCGGGAGGACATTCTATGAATTCCTGTTCCCATGATACCTATGGTGTTCACAAGATATACTTTAACACATTTAGATAGATTGTACATCTATGAAGGACAGAAAACGCTTACTTTTTTCTCGAGGTAATGTTAACGTTTATTTTTGATTTAAACTCTTTTCTAAAAGATTGTTGTTTTTGAAATAGATTTATTACAAATCGTTGACTGGAGCAGAAATCAACAGACAATTATAACACCGATAATCTTAAAATTTAGCTTCCCCACTTTCCGCAAGAAATCACAAAAACCTCATTATTTTTAACATTTCCGGTTTAATCCAAATGATTAGGGTATAGAAAAAGGAGCCAGTCTGCAAACAAGCAGTTTGGCGGGGGAAGTGGATTATCTCGGTTTCAATATACATAATGATCACTCCCTCCTTATTTCATAGAGAATAGATACCGAAAATGGGAGGCTAACAATATGAAGTACCCTTTGAATGTAACATCAGAAATCGGCGAACTTAAAACTGTTGTTCTTCACAGACCTGGCAAGGAAGTCGAGAACTTAACGCCGAAGTACCTCGAAAGGCTTCTTTTCGATGACATCCCGTATTTACCTGCAGTCCAGAGAGAGCATGATTATTTTGCCGATGTGTTAAGGAACCGCGGTGTAGAAGTACTTTATTTAGAAAAATTGATGGCTGAAGCATTGAGTACAGATAAATTGCGCCATGAGTTTATTGACCAGCTGTTGAACGAAAGCAGAAGGAATTTGAATGGCTCAAGGAAAACAGTTGAAGAATATCTTCATTCATTCGCTACGGAGGACATGATCCGCAAAGTGATGTCTGGAGTGTTAAAGTCTGAAATTCAAAAAGAAAAGAAAGTTCATTTACATGAGCTTTTGGAAGACTATTACCCTTTCTTCCTTGATCCGATGCCAAACCTATATTTCACTCGTGACCCTGCTGCGGTGATTGGTGACGGTATTTCCCTGAATAAAATGTGTGAAGGAGCCAGAAAAAGAGAATCCTTATTCATGGATTTTATCATTGGCCACCATCCACGATTTTCTGGTCATGACATTCCTCATTGGTATGATCGCGATGAGTATTACCCAATTGAAGGCGGAGATGAGCTTGTACTCAGTCCTGAAGTTATAGCAATAGGTGTAAGTGCGCGTACATCTGCACAGGCCATTGAGAAGTTGGCAAAACGAATATTCACGAGAAATGGGACAATCCGGAAGGTTGTTGCTGTTGAAATTCCTAAATTAAGAGCATATATGCATCTGGATACCGTTTTTACAATGGTTGACCAGGAAAAATTCACAGTTCATCATGGTATTGAAGGTCCCAACGGTAAAATGAAAATATATATTTTAGAAAAAAGCAATGATCCTGAGAGATTGGAAATAAAAGAACGGACAAATTTAACTGAAACTTTGAAAGAAGTCCTTAATTTGCAGGAGCTTGTTATGATACCGTGCGGAGGCGGCCACGAAATAGCTGCGGCGCGTGAGCAATGGAACGATGGCTCAAATACTCTTGCGATTGCTCCAGGTGTCGTTGTTACCTATGATCGTAATTATGTATCTAATGATTTATTAAGGAAAAATGGAGTTGAAGTAATTGAAATCCCAAGCTCCGAGTTATCAAGGGGTCGTGGAGGCCCTCGCTGCATGAGCATGCCAATCTATCGAGAAGACCTATAAACATACGGAAAGCAGTCCCAAAAGGACTGCTTTTAAAATATTATTTAATTTGCAGCTAGGTAACTTTGCAATTCTATAATCAATTGATCTGCACCTTCACGGCTCAAAATAACCTTTCCATCGGCTAGCGACAGATTATCACTGCTGATTGTTCCTGTTATAAGGCAGGTTAATTCAGGCTGATATTTCTTTAGGATGATCATATCCTCATCAACAAAAATTTCCAGCGGATCATTTTCTCCAATACTCAGTTTTTTCCTTAATTCCATTGGAATAACGATCCTGCCTAGCTGGTCGGTTTTCCTGACAATTCCTGTGGCTTTCATCATGCATCCTCCCCTATTTCATAATATATGGGATGTGGATGTCTAGTCTGTGAATCAAATCTGGCCCAATACAATTATATCAAACTGAGGCATAATTTTACATTTTAAATATACTAATATGTCCGTTTCTATAACTATTTAGCGAGATGGATGGTTCCAGTCTCATCAAAGCTTTTTCCAGTTCTCTGTTTGTAAACAACGATATACCGGTTTATCAAAAATACGGCAACTAAAATCATGAGTGAAATAAAAGTTGACAGCCAAATGGTTAAATTGCTCGAAGTGGAAGTTTCCTTGAATAAAAATATTCCTCCGCCTATTTGTTGAGACACGCCGAAAAATAGTCCATAGAGGACATTCAATCCGAAATGAATACCAGTATTGAGCCAAATTGAATTAGCTTTGATAAAGCTATAGGTCAAACTTATGCCCAATGCAAATGAAAAAATAGTGTTTTGAACACTAAATCCAGCATTCCATATATCATCGAAGGTGTAAATGATCAAGGAAATTGTGAAAATCACTGAGATAGGAATCTTACCCTTCAATTGATTTATAATATACCCCCTAACGATCATGTCGTTGATCAAAGAACCTAAACCGAATCCAACAAGAATGACAAAAAAGTTGGCTGCTGCGTTTAAAAGAGGAGCATACCCAATAAATTCATATTTTCCAAAGTGAAAATATAACCTGAACAATACTGCCCAGAAACTAAAACCAATGAAAAAGCCCAACAATAGATTTCGTATCCATCCCTTGTAAAAAACAACACCGTACACGGCCATTCCTTCATTAGTTAGTTTACGCGCAACTATGTATGCCAGAGGAAAAAACAGCAGCAAGTGGAAAAAACGTAAAATATCATTTTGTGGCAGTAAAGATGGGATAAAATTAAAATACAAATTTAAGATAATGAAACCGATTAATGTAAGAAATAGTTTAGGAATTTTTTTCATTATAAGCCCTCCGTTCGTTAAATAGACGTTTCTTCCAGATAAAGGTTTCATAAATCTTAAGGGATTTAAGAGTATGAGGAAAAAAGCAATCCCACAAAGGATTGCTTAGACAGTAGACAAACTCGATGACACTCGAACTTGTCTTCAGTTTAATTATTTTAATTGGCACGAAAATGGGGCTGTTGATTTCAATAAATTATGGGTGAACTATATCTTTGTAGACAAACTGAGCAATCCCAAAAAGGATTGCTTTTAACAATTAATAGGCTTTTGCCCAAAGGACCATTTTCTCAGCTTCCTTGCCGCAGCATACACATTTTTCTCCTACGTGTTCCTGTTCAAATGGAATGCAGCGAGATGTTGCAGTCGTTTCTTCTTTTATTTTATCCTCGCATGCTCGACCACCGCACCACATGGCCTTAATGAAACCTGTCTCTTTTTCAAGGACTGTTTTAAATTCATCAAGATTAAGAGCGGCGTTTGTTTTATCCTCACGATGATTCAGAGCTTTTTCATACAGGCTTCGCTGAATATCTTCTAGTAATTCAGGAAGTTTTGTTTCTAAATCCTCGAGCGATACGAAAATTTTCTCCCCGGTATCCCGTCTTGCCAATACCACCTGGCCGTTCTCTATATCCTTAGGACCTACCTCAAGCCTTACTGGAATCCCCTTCATTTCGTATTCGTTGAATTTCCACCCTGGCTTTTTATCACTTGCGTCGATGCCGATGCGAGCTACACCTGAAAGTTTAACTTTTAGTTCATAGGCAAAATCCAGTACGCCTTCCTTATGTTGAGCAATTGGGACGATCATGACTTGCGTAGGGGCTGCATTTGGTGGAATGACTAGTCCGCGGTCGTCGCCATGTACCATGATCATTGCCCCGATAACCCTTGTTGTGAACCCCCATGATGTTTGCTGAACATACTGGAGCTGCCCCTCCTTATCGGTAAACTGTATGCCGAACGCCTTGGCAAACCCGTCACCTAGATGGTGCGATGTGCCTGTCTGGAGAGCCTTTCCGTCATGCATCAGGCTTTCAATTGTATAAGTAAGCTTAGCGCCAGCGAATTTCTCTTTATCGGTTTTTTGCCCCTGGACAACTGGAATCGCCAGGATGTTTTCACAAACATCTGCGTAAACCTTCAACATCTTTACAGTTTCTTCAAGAGCTTCTTCATCTGTCGCATGGCAGGTGTGTCCTTCCTGCCATAAGAATTCAAGTGTTCTCAGGAAAGGCCTTGTTGTCTTTTCCCAGCGCACGACATTTGCCCATTGGTTATAGAGTTTTGGAAGGTCTCGATAAGAATGGATGATGTTTTTGTAGTGCTCACAGAAAAGTACCTCAGAAGTAGGCCTGACAACCAGCCGCTCTGCAAGTTCTTCTGACCCGCCATGAGTCACCCATGCAACCTCTGGTGCGAATCCTTCGATATGATCCTTTTCTTTTTGCAATAAGCTCTCAGGAATGAAAAGTGGCATGTACACATTTTCGTGTCCTGTTTCTTTAATGCGGGAGTCAAGTTCATTTTTGATATTATCCCAAAGAGAATATCCATATGGACGGATAATCATGGAACCCCTTACGCTTGAGTAGTCAATTAAGTCTGCCTTCGTAACAACATCCGTATACCATTGAGCAAAATCTTCATCCATTGACGTAATTTCTTTAACAAATTCTTTAGCCATGTCTGCACCCCGTATTTTATATACTTAATTTTGTAAAAAACATCTCGAAATAACGCTGCTCTGTTTCAAAGGAACGCAAAAAGGCCTTGATCCCAAAAGGGGCCAAGGCCTGGCGGTACCACCCTAAATTATAAAGCGCTGCTTTATCTCGAAATGATAACGGAATAATCCGCCGTGATCTTCAATGTATCCGATCCGGAACTCAAAGGCAGGTTCAAATGGCGGCCAATAGGAGCTTTTCAGCATTCAGCTCCCTCTCTGGAAATGGCTTCAGTCCAATTTACTGATCCTCGTCAACGTTACTATTTTTTGATGATTATATATAGAAAATAAATCGATGTCAATTTTTATTTGAAAAATCATATTTTTTGCTTAAGTATATCTTTTCAGCAATGTAGCTTGCACCCAATCCTATTATGAAAGGCAATAATGATCTGGACTCTGAAGTGAAGCCTTCAGCTGTCTGATTGTGTTGATGGTGAAAAATAAGGAGTGTGATCTGAAAGGTATAGCCAATTATGTATAGTAGACCTGTGACGAAAACAAAGGTGCCAAAAGCTATGGAGAATCTGTTTAACTTCATGAGAATCATCCAATCTATGATATGTAATTATCTTCCTATAATAGTAATAGAAATTTTCTAAGATTTCAAACGCAAAAAGAGACTAAATCCTCTAGGATTTAGTCTCTTTTGCTTATTTATGATGAAACGGGCATTTACCTTCAATTGGTTTACTATCATCGCCAATAAAATACATCTTCCATTCCCTATGATCAGGATCGCCATAATGACTTACATTCGGGTGCTTCGGCAGGTTGTCCCATTTTTCCACTCGCTCCCTTACCTTTTCACGAGACATGATTCCGCCTTTTGAAGTCCCTTCAAGACCATTGAAAATTCGGCGTGGCTGAAAACCTAGTACAAGACTATTGCCAAGGTCTCTGGTTTTACGCTGTTTGTAAGCAGGGGCGTTGCCAAATGCAAAGAAAGGTTCCCCTGCGAATGAGAAGGCCCAGAGATGATGGTCTGGGTCCGTAGGATAATCCGCAGGCCAAGGCTTTGTATCCTTTTCATGCAAGAATTGAAGGACACTCCAGAAATACTCACGATAATATTCAATCGTTTTTTCTTCTATTTCAGGCTCGACGAATACAAATAGTCCATGCCGGATCAAGGGCTTGTTTTCATCAAAAAGTGCGATAAACTCCTCAATGGCGCCTGGCAATTCATTCCAGTTATCCTTGCTAATATATGAATAGCGAAGTTCCCCTTTTTTCTCTGCAGACATACCGAAGTAGCATGGGAACTCTCTATTGGTAACAACCTCGTGAAAATTCTTATATTCCCTAATTACCCATTCTGGAACCAGTTCTGGATTGACCATATCTTCCTTGGTGAATAAATAGCTGTTTTTGACTTTCATAAAAAACACCTCAAATCAGTTAGTTAGTAACTTAATACCCTTTCAAGCTTTTACTAAACGGATGAGGTAAGAAGAAGGACCTAGAATCTAAAACCTTTTCAGGAAAATTCAAACACTTTTGCATTTTATCGATATACATTTAAATATTTATTGAATCAATACGGAAAAGTCTATGAGCGATTAACAATCTCCTTCTGTCGTATCAATTATACTTTTCCAAATGTAAAACATGCGCTTCCATATCTTCCTCCTTATA
Source organism: Bacillus sp. JJ1609 (assembly GCF_036967045.1). Taxonomy (NCBI): domain Bacteria; kingdom Bacillati; phylum Bacillota; class Bacilli; order Caryophanales; family Bacillaceae; genus Bacillus; species Bacillus sp. JJ1609. The sequence continues at coordinate 80,913 of NZ_JBALSS010000015.1, forward strand.
AAAAACTAGTCTAAAGTCAGAGATTTTAGTATGATTAAGGAATGTGATTGTTAAATTAATGCCATTAAAAATAGATTGAAGCGAGGACTTTATCATGAGTTTATTGAATGTAGAAAATTTGAGTCACACTTTTGGGGATCGTACCCTTTTTAAAGATGTCTCTTTCCGCCTTTTAGCTGAGGATCATGTTGGTTTGGTCGGAGCGAATGGTGTCGGTAAATCAACTTTAATGAATATTATCACCGGCCAATTAATCCATGATTCTGGAAAAGTTGAATGGACACCAGGGGTGGAATACGGGTACTTGGACCAGCATACTGTTCTGACTCCGGGAAAGTCGATCCGTGACGTATTGCGGGACGCTTTCCTTCCTCTATTTAAAAAAGAAGAAGAATTGAATGAAGTGACTGGCAAGATGGCTGACGCTTCCCCGGAGGAACTAGAAGTATTGCTCGAACAAATGGCTGACATCCAGGATGCATTGGATGCAGGTGGCTTCTATTCCCTCGATATTGAAGTTGAGGAAGCAGCCCGCGGTCTTGGTTTAGACGCAATCGGAATCGACCGCGATGTCTCAGCGTTAAGTGGTGGCCAACGTACGAAAGTTCTGCTTGCCAAACTATTGCTGGAAAAACCAAAGGTTCTTTTACTGGATGAGCCAACGAACTATCTTGATGTGGAACACATCAATTGGCTGACAAGATATCTTAAAGAATATCCATATGCTTTCATTCTGATTTCCCATGATACTGAATTCATGAACCAGGTATCCAATGTTATTTTCCAACTTGAATTTTCAAAGCTGACACGTTATACAGCTACTTATGAAAAATTCCTTGAACTTGCTGAAATCAATAAGAATCAACACATAAATGCGTACGAGAAGCAACAGGAATTCATTAAGAAACAAGAAGATTTCATCGCGAAAAATAAGGCGCGTTATTCCACAACTGGCCGTGCTAAGAGCAGGCAGAAGCAGCTTGAGCGGCTGGAGCGAATTGACCGCCCAGAAACAGCCCTTAAGCCTACTTTCGACTTTAAAGAATCGCGGGCAAGCAGCCGATATGTTTTTGAAGGCGTGGACTTTGAAATCGGCTATACTCACCCGCTGCTGCCAAAAATGTCAGTCACGATTGAACGTGGTGAAAAAATTGCGATTGTCGGCATGAATGGTGTAGGTAAATCAACATTATTAAAAACAATGCTTGGTAAGATACCTGCACTTAGTGGGAAAATTGAGCGTGGCGACTTCCTGTTCCCTTCTTACTTTGAGCAGGAAGTAAAAGCAGAAAACATCACACCTATCGATGATCTCTGGAATGAGTTCCCTAGTCTGGATCAGCACCAGGTCCGTGCAGCACTTGCTCGCAGCGGCTTGAAAAATGAACATATTTCACGCCCGCTTAATCAGCTAAGCGGTGGAGAGCAAGCTAAGGTCCGTTTGACAAAGCTCCTTATGCATGAAAGCAACTGGCTGCTGTTTGACGAGCCTACAAACCACCTTGATATTACGGCAAAGGCGGAATTAAAACGTGCGTTACAAGCCTATAAAGGAACGATTGTCCTTGTAAGCCACGAACCTGATTTCTATGAAGATTGGGTAACGAAGGTTTGGAATGTTGAGGAATGGGCTGGAAAATCTGAATTATAGATAGTGTTTAAGCCTGCTGGTTTTGCCAGCAGGCTTTATGATTGTTGGTGCTCGTCGTTATTTCAAGATGCTGTGTTAACGATCATTG